>NZ_JAMYQD010000036.1:0-36755 GCF_040320665.1 Mesorhizobium sp. M0626
TCGGCACGCTATCCGCGCCTGACAGGCTGGGCCGAGGATGCCATCGAACAAACCCTGACCTTCTTCAGGCTGCCGAGACAGCACCACAAGCATCTTAAATCCACCAACATGCTGGAGCGGCTCAACGAGGAAATCCGCCGGCGCACCTATGTCGTGCGCATCTTCCCCAATACCGAAAGCTGCCTGCGCCTGGTCAGGGCCTTGGCCGTCGAGACCAATGAAAACTGGATGGAGGCCAACCGATACATCAATATGGACGAGCTGCGCGAGCACAAGAAGCTCGCTCTGCGCCAAGCCGCATGACCAGCATCATGGCCGCCCCATTTTGCAAAACTTGACGCACACAACCGGCGGAGCTGCCTTGCCGAGCGCCTCGACTAGCTTGCGATCACGCCCTTTGCTCCTTTGCAATCGGGCGACGGCGCCCAGATGGGAGCAACATGACGAACGCGCCTTCGGCGCCTCTGAGCGCTTGCCGATGGCTGCCGAACAACAGACGCTCACCAATTTTTTCGTACAGTGAGCGCTGGAAAAATTGAGCTTCCGCTAGCCAGAGCAGGAAAGAAGCCAGAAGAGTGCCAAAGGCGTTTATATCAAGGACCTAACTTCATACATCGATAAGCGACTGTCTGAAGTGCGCTCCTTCAGGCGTAGCTATCAGCAGCCCACCTGTGGCATCTTTGCGCTCGGAGTTTCAGCAATTCCTAGATGACTCACAAGATGCTAGCTCCCGTCCGCCATTCGTGCCCATTCCCAAAATACACCCGAATGCCCGCGCAGAACGGCGAACCCTTCTCGAGCACTGGCTCGCCTCAGAATGCCGCTGCCCCAGTAATGATCAACGTTTGGAAGATCGTGGCGCGTGGTCGTCTCAGTTTTCATCCCGCTCCTCGGTTTCCTCGGCAAGAATCTCCCTCTCCTGCTCAAGTCTTCGAATAAGGCGATCGAACTCTTTGACCCCAATCGCGCCAGTTGAAACGAGGTGAAAGCTGGCATCTTTCGACAGCATCCCTGCCCACTCGCGCTGATCGCCGTGCGGGCTCGCCACTCGCTCGACCCCCTTGGGTTTGGCATGCGGGTCGCCGGTCAGCACCGGTGGCCATGAAAACCAATCATCCGCGTACGGGACCTTGTACGACTCCTTTGCCCAATATCGGTCATGGTCGAACCGAGGAACCCGATCCATGTCCACGCCCAGATCGTTCAATCGCTCGTAGAATCCCGTGTAATTGAAGTTCTGCGGGTCACTGTGGCCGTCCGGAATCCCGCGATCGATTTCTATATGTGGCACGATCGTGAGAACTCGATCGACCGTACGGCAAGCGCCAATATAACAAGCCGCTAGGCTCGTGTACTGCGCCGAGTTCGGAGAGCCCCCCTCCTCGTAGTCTATTTCAATGTTAATTGCCTTGCCCTTAAGGTCGAACTTAGGCAGCTTTCCGTTCTTTGGCTTCAAGCCGGACTCTGCCTTCGTCGCCCACACGTTCGTCTCTTGGAATGGCCACAAATGGACCACCTCTCCCGTTTTGAGAATTACCGCGTGCGACTTGTTACGCTTTTTCCCAATCCAAGGCTTCACTGTGTCGTAGGTGAGCTTTCCGTCCACGGTCTGGTGGAGGATGAAGTGAGTGCGCCCGGCGCAACTGCCATCCATAAGGTCACAAGCGTCCTTGAGGTCAGCCAATGGATCTGTCGAAATATCGTTAATGCCCATGTCCCACTCCTAGCAAATAAATCCCCGATACTAGCATAGTAGCCGAGGCCGGCTCGTAGCCGCACGGTCCGTTACAAGGACTCCGCCTTAAAGACCGTCTATGCCAACGGATTGGCCGAAAGACGAGGGCACTCTCGAAACCTTCCTGCACAAGCTGAGGCTGGAACTGGGCGAAGCCAAGTGAGCCAACAAGCCCTGGCTTCGGCTCAAGATCACAGGCCTTTGTTTGCCGGACCCCTACGTGGCTCTCATGGTTGACCGCCAAGCTAGGCTACAAGGCCAAACTCCGAGAGATCAATCCGGAGGCTGTAGTCCATCCCACCGTCGACGCACGCTTTGAGTTCAGCGACGTCCCGCAGTGCGCCGGGTTCGGACCTTACCGACCTCAGGCTCCACGCAACCACAAGAAGTTCGCTCATTTTTACATCGAAGAAGCCACTCCTATCTAACACCGGCGATTCCGGTCGAACATGCTCAATCGCTGGCCGCCAACCTGCGGCTGTTACTTGGATTTCGTACTTCTGCCGTCCTGGTTCTGAGCCCTCTTGGGCTTGCAGTTCGGCGGTACGTCGCGCCAATAATATTCCGCGTAGCGCGAGAAGGCCCAAATGAAGCTGGCGGTCAGCCAAACCAGGGAGATTAGGACAAGGGACAGAAGCAAATTCTGCCACCACGGAGAAATATCTGCCCATTGCCCTGGATCATACCTGTTCAGATCGGTGGAGGAGGAGGGAAGCGCGTTTTCGACATTAATCCCGATCCAGAAGACGATGTTCGAAACAATAAAGAGCGATGTGGCCAGGTAGAGCGTGATCTCAATCCGGTTCGATATTCGATCCGCGACGGTGACGTTGAGCTGATAGAAAAACTTGGAAAAGAAAGTCACGAGAAAAAGCGTTGTCGCGGCAATGACCAGCGCCGGCGCCAGACGCTTTATCCATGGATCGACCGCATCGATCGGGATGACGTTGAGATTGAATATCCAGTCCACGATCAGAGCGGTTCCACCGACTCCGATAGTGAAGACGAGAACCCGCGCGATCTTATCACCTTGCCGATAGAACCTTTGCAACTTTTGCCGCGCCGCATCGACATAACGGTTCGTGTCAAATCCATACTCGTCGAGGAAGGCTATGAGCGCCAGAATGATGCCGAAGAATGCATCGCCGAAGGATTTGCCGTAGACGCCGAAAAGCGCGTAAGTGATAGACACGGCTGCGACAGCCAGTTTCAGATTGAAATGTCTTGACCTGGGCGTAGCCGGTTTGTTCAGCAAATCGTTCACGGTTTCCCTCCGCTGTAACATTTCCCCGACAGCTCAGAATAAGCCGGTTAGATCGAATTGCAATTGCGCGATGACGGGACGGTGTCGGTAGTAAGTTGCAACCTTTTTGGACCTTACAACCTGAATGAACCGAATTCACGCCCCTGAAATCGCTCACCTGTTAAATACTCAGAACAAGCTCGTCATTCATTACGACGTTCATTGAGCAGGATTGTTGAGCATTACCCTTTCATGAGCCCTGAACTCACGTGTGCTAGTGTGCCAGGCCTCTTGTCGCTGACCGTTCAGCGACCAGCAGGCGCGGTCTTGTCAATCACAGCTGAAATCGCCTTCTGCCACACGCCGACGAGGTCACGCGCTTTCACTACCAACTTTGCTCAACGGAAATTCTGGATCACGTTTGAGCACATGCCAATCTGAATTTTCCGCAACGATCTCTTTGATAATACTTCCGGGGTCATCCTGAAGTCACTCGCCTAGCCAGCTCAGTTCGCTTCAACGTAGGCAGCGGCTCGATACCGCCCCATAGCCGACCTTCACGAGCAGCCCTTCCTCGCACATCCGGGAGAGGTAGCACCGTGGGATGCCGACGTCGGTGAGATCGCGAGTCCGTACCTCGCCGCGTTCTTGCGCCAGAGCAACGGCGCGATTCCGGAGCGATGGTGGACGCCCCTGCGAGGTGTAGCGCTTCCGCGCGGTCCCGATCACGTTTTCGCATTTGATGCGGCAGTGCCGCGTCCCGGAGTAGCGCTATGGCGAATTCGTATTTCTCAGATTCATCGATCCCGGAGAGCCAACTTCCAAAGATTTGGCCAATCGTGAGCATTGGCGGCGGCATAAGCCGCAGCTCTTTGTGCAGCAGATGCGCGAGGTTGGCGGCTTCGGATTTGAGGACATTCCACGCACGGCCGTTTGTTCTGCCCAATTGAGCGCGGATATCGTGCCGCTCATCTACCATGGAAGCAGTCGAACGACGCCGCTCGCTGGCAAAGTGTTCGCCTGGCGCTTGCCCGATCTCATCGATTTCAAACACGGGAAGCTTCACTTCGAAACGCGCGAAACCTCTGTCGCACATACAACATAGACGCCACCGCTGACATTGTTCTAACCGGCGTCAATCACGATCATCGGATTGAACCGTGGTGGACCCTTGGCGAGCAGCGCACCGCCATCATTAGGGGGACAAAGGAACTTGGAATCGCGCTTGTAACGACCCCGAACTTCGGTCTTCTGCTCGACAATCCGCGAACAGATGATCTTCACGCGATAAAGCGTATCGCCATCACATTCGAAGAATTCCAGCGTGAAGGGGTGGCCTGCGCACTCCATCCTAACGGCCGGACCTATCGGGACTTTGAGCGCTGGTCGAGACTTATTGCCGAGCGCTGTTTGGTGCAAAGCTGCAGCGCGTAGTTGTCGAGCATCAGCTCGCCAACATGACGGCATCGTGCCGAGCGGTGCCGCCGCATGATGCCTCAACGTCGGGCTCACCACAAACAATGCTGTCCCCATTGAACGAAACTGTCGCGAAGCGAACAGTCGAACTGTAGCCGAACGTTTTCCGTTCGTGCTTGGGTGGATCCGCAAGGCAAAAACAAGGAAGTGCGAACCAAGGTCCGCCCGCACAATTGAGCTTCAAGCCGCAGCTGGTCGTCAGGCTGGCACGTCATTTGCGGTCGAATGCAGGACCCTTTGTGACGCCTACCTCTACCAGCTGAGTTGACTGTGATGATTGTACGAAATTTTGCATACCTCCATTTCGGCGAAAATTATGTTATCGGCAGCTAAAACCAAATATTGGACAACAATCACCAGAGTACATTCTAGGATTTCCTTCAGGGCTTAGCTGACGGCGCAGCAAAACTGCGCACGTTTCAAAGCTGTTCACAGAATCACTCGCGTCCATCACTTTATTATTAAAGCGGAGATCGACAATGACCACTAGGAGCCTCCTCCTCGGCTCAACTGCGGCACTGATTGCCGTTTCCAACGCTCGCGCCGTCAGCACCGCCGCCGAGCCTGACCCGACTGAGTACGTCAAGATCTGCGACGTCTACGGCTCGGGCTACGTCTACATTTCGGGCACCGAGACCTGCCTGCGAATCGGCGGCTCTGTCCGTTACAACGTCGGATTGTTTGACCACTCAAGAACCTCGGATGTGAGGACTGGTGAGCATCAGAGCGCGTGGCAAAACAACACACGCTTCACATTGAGAACCTGGACCGGCCAGGAGACCGAGCGCGGGACGTTGAAGACCTACACCGAAACCCGCGTGAACTTCGGCAGCCACCAGACATCGGTTTCGGACAGTTCTCGGTCCTATGCCTTGAACGGAGGCAGCGGCCTGACTATCGCCTGGATTCAGCTTGGTGGCCTGCGAGTTGGTAAGGACCGGTCGGCTTTCGACATGTTTATTGGCTGCGCGGGTGATGTACTGAACCAGACGCCGGCTCCGTACGGCGCTTTCGATACCAATGTGGTTCAGTACTACTTGGACGCAGGGAACGGCTTTTCGGCCGTGGTTTCGCTGGAACAAGGCTCGGACGTGGTCGGCACAATCGACAGCTACGCTCCCCACATAGTAGGCGGCTTGAAATACGCACATGGCTGGGGAGCGATCACCGGCGTTGCAGCTTATGATAGCAACTACGAATCGGTGGCCGCCAAGGTCCGTGTCGACATCAATGTCACCAACGAACTATTGCTATCCGGAATGTTGGGCTACGGTTCCCATGGCCAGCTCAACTACGGCTCGACGAATTCGGTAGACGCTCATGGTCGCGGTTTCTATAAACCTTGGGGTGGGAACTGGGCTTTCTGGGCTGGCGCCGGTTACGAGCTCACCGAGTCAGCTTCGTTCAACCTTCAGCTCTCGGGTGATCAGCTCAACAACTATGGTGTCGCTGCGAACGTCGCCTATGCGTTCCTTCCCGATTTCACAGTTACGGCTGAACTCGACTATGACCGCTACGGAGGCTCCGCCGTCGGAAAGGTGAAAGCTTCCGAAGTGAACTGGACCAATGCCAACAAGAAGAGCAGTGTCGGCGGTATCCTGCGTTTCGAACGCTCATTCTAATGCGATGAAGCGTTGAGTTCCGAGGTCCAGTTGATGCGCGGACATTCCCCCTACATTCCGTTGATTGTGCATGCACGGCTCGGCCGTCGTACGCGGCGACCGTCATAGAGCTCGGGTTTGACGCCGTGCTCCTGAACACGGCGGTCCCGAGGGCGGCCGATCCGGTCGGCATGGCGCGTGCGTTCGGCAAAGCGGTCGATGCCGGTCGTGAAGCTTTCAGCTCGGGAATGCTCGAACGGCGCTACCCACCGACGATCGGCAGGGCCGTCTTCTCATGAAGTCGTGGACGTGCCGGCTGGATTGACCGGCTGGTGCCGCTCGGCGTCCGTCTGGTGCAGCTCCGGATAAAGGATATGGACGAGAAAGGACTGCAGACGGAAATCCGCCGCGCGAACGACGCCTGCGCGGTCCATGGTTGCCAAGTGAGTCAACGACATTTGGCGCACGGCAATCGAGGAAGGCTGCGACTTCGTCCATCTTGGTCAAAAGGATTTGGCTGCCGCCGATGCTGGCGATGAAATACGTCGGATTGAAGCTCGGCCTGTCGATCCACGATCACACCGAACTGGAAACGGCGCCAGTGGCGGAACCGGAGTATGTGGCGCTCGCCCCAGTCTATCCAACAGCCTCAAGAAGATGAATGGGCGTCGCGAGGACTCGAGCGGATCAGCGGTGGAAGCACCAGGTCGCGCCGATCCCATTGGTCTGCATCGGCGGCCTCAACCTGACCGTCTCGAAGGCGTTTTTTGAGGCTGGCGCGGAAAGCGCAGCCGTGGTCACCGACTTTGCGCTGAACGACGCCCCAGAAGCGCGCACGCGAGAATGGATCGAAAGACCAGAGCAATGGCCCCGAGGCGAGAACCGCATGTGCTCGTTGCTGTCGGGTCAGACACCAGCGGTGGGGGCTGGAATTGCCCGCGAGATCCAGACGATCGCTTCCAGTGGCGTGCGCACCTGCCTTGCTGTCAGCGCGCTGACGGTGCAAACCCATGAACACGCCTGGAAATCCAAGTTACGCAACCCCGTCCGGTGGCGGATCAGATGCGCGCTACGCTTCAGCCTAACAGAGTGGCCGCCACCAAGATCGGCATGCTCGCAACGGCTGAGATCGATCGTCGCTGCGGTTGCCGCTGTGCTGCGCGAATATCCGCGCACCGGCAATCCAGATCCGGTGCTGGCTTCCACGTCAGGCCGAGCGTTCTTGAAGCAAGCGCCATCCCGCATCATGAAGTAGCATCTGATGCCGCTTTGCCGTGTCGACACCCAATGTCATTGAACTGGCGCTTCTTGCCGGCTCAGTGCTACCGGTGAATGAGGCCGGCGCGCTTCAACAAGGACACAAGCCACCCCGTCTGCTGGACTCCTCCAAATTCGAAACACGGATAGTTACTATCCAGACAATTGATTTTATCAATCTGCGACAATACCGCATAGCGGCGCCGGCGGAATGATCACCGGTAGCAAGACGAGCTGTTTCGTTGGCCTGTAGGACGCGCACCGCGACCGAGGTACAAGCCAGCCCGTCTGCGGCCATGTTCGGATCGGGCGCATCGGTGCGCCGATGAGATTGCCGGCGGAACGTTCTATTCGTACAGCCGTGACGGCAGTCATCTCACCGGCGCCATCCTGCCGATGGATGGCCGGCAGTCGGTGCAGCATGGGCTGACACTGTTCGGAATGAAGCCGCTCGCGCTTCGGACGGTTGAAATGGAGGACATTAGCGTGGAACCGATCAGTCTCGACGAACTTCTGGCCAGCGTCGGCAAGGAAGTCGGCGTGTCGCCGTGGCGGGTGGTCTCGCAGCAGATGATCGACCAGTTCGCCGAGGCCACCGATGACCACCAGTTCATCCACTGCGATCCGGAGCGCGCCAAGCGCGAGACGCCGTTCGGCGGCACCATCGCACATGGCTTCCTGTCGCTTTCGCTTTTGTCGGCGATGACTTTCGAGACCATGCGGCCGCTCGAAAACTGCAAGATGGGTGTCAACTATGGCTTCGAATCGCTGCGCTTCCTGGCGCCGGTGAAAACCGGATCTCGCATCCGCACCCGTTTCGTACTGGCCGACGTCAAGGTCAGGCCGTCGGGCTGGGTGCAGACGGCGCTGGGCGTGACGATTGAGATCGAGGGCTCGAAAAAGCCGGCGCTGACCGCGCGCTGGTTGACGCTGACGCTGATCAAACGCCAGCCGGAGGCGGCCTGAATTGCTCAAGAGCATCAGCAGAGACGATCTTCACGTGCCGGGGCGATGTAGGCGACTAGTGCGCACCGATCGGCAACGCGGCCACGGGGGTCGGCTAGATAGAGTGGCAGGAATGCCTAATCGGGGCTCCGACTCGGAAGGGGCTTCGATGTATCGGAAGCGCTTCGGCTTTCGGCGCTGCATTCCTTCTTCACGAAGGTCCATGGAGAATTCCCGACCACGGGGTCGAAAGATCGGCTTGTGATCGGAGTGGGCAGATCCTCCCCGACTGAATCTGCCAATAGGGTGTTATCGAGTCAACCGGGTCGAACTTGAGGTCGCGGGTGTCGCTGATCGGCTGCTCGTCGAGCTCGAGAGCTGCCAGCTAAAGGAAGAACACGGCTATGAAGAGCTCCGCAGTTGATGTGGATGCCCAGAGCTGGGAGTGCAGACCGACGAGTTCCCAGCGGGCGAACTTGCCATTGGTAGCGCGCCAGACCAGTGGCGAGAAACCCTCGATGAGAAGGCCCCTGAGGCGCACGCGGGATGGACTACAGTGGCGTTTGGCGAGAGGGCCTTCGAAGACGAGATCGAGTGTAAGATGGACGAGCTCGACACGCGTATCGCGCAGTCCCTGGCGCTCGTGCGTGCGAACTGTTGGTAGATCGAGCTGACTAGATGAACCGGGATGGCATTAAAGCGGAACTGGAAGAGACGTCCCTGGCCGAACTAAGTAAGATCAATCCAGCCATCGCTAAAGGTAGGCGAACACGAGACGTTCGGACTCCGTGCCGCTGAAATCCTCAAATTGAAACGGCCGGACCGTTGGAGCTATCATCACCCGCTTGGCTTCCAGAGCTACGGAGCGGGTTGATTATCTGAACGTCCTCGAAGTGCTTTTCATTGTCGGTCACTACGACACACTCGTTGGCTTCGGCTACAGCGGCAATGATTGTGTCTAGGGCGCTCCGCGAACGGCCTCTGGCTTTGCCGTTGGCCATCAGCCGCGCCCACACGAGGCCAGCTTTCTCGTCGAACGATAGCACGCGGCCAGCGAACAGCGCTTGCGGGCCTTCGGAGCCCTCGAACCAAGTTTCAAGGCTGCTGCGCTTTTTCCCCTTCGGCTTCTCTAGGATGCCTCGGCGAATTTCGGCGACAGTAAGCGAAGCAATGAAGAGGTCTTCGTCCTTCTGCGCGCCCATCCAGGCCAGCAACGAGCCCGAAGGCTCCGGCTTTATGACGTTGCTGATGATATTGGTATGAAGAAGGTAGCGCGTCACAGGTCGATCTTGCGCCCCTCTTCGCGCGGCCGGCTGAGGTCGAGATTGGAGCCAACCAGAGGCGAGCGACGCAACGCGGCGAGAATGCTGCCCGCTTTCGGTGGCTCACCCGCCACGGCTTGCTGTATGGTCCGACGAAGCTGTCGGGCATCCGGCCCGCTCTCCGTTAATTTTCGGGCAAGAGTTCGCAGTAGATCGCGGTCTGCGTCGAACGCCTGGATCTCGAACCGCGCGATGCCGCGCTCAGCCAGGCGAGAGCGATAATTCTCGATGGCTCTCTTCTGTGCAGTGTTGCCCATCGCGTGCCTCCGTTCTCTATCCGGATATATAGCTGGCTTCTTCGGAGCACAAGGTGCCCCGTCATCGGCCAGCACTGGCTCCTGCGCGACGCGCGTTATTGATAGAATTCCAGCTTGTCGAAGCACTGCTTGGCATCATTGTCGCGAAACGGAGTATTTCGCGTCAGGACAGGAACGCGATCGTAGCGCGCCGAAACGGCAACAGCCGAAAAGCTTCGTGTGGTCGCCGGCGCGGCCCGCGAATCGGCTGTGTCTGCGTCGCCGAAGCCCGATCGACGCTTCGTCAATCTGGTCCGGCTGCTGGCACGACAGGCCGCACGGGATTTCGTTCTAGCCGAAACGGATAGCCAGACGCGAGACCGCGTCCCGGAGTAAGGGGCCGCCTCATGAAGGTCGCGCTTGGCGCTCGCTACTCAACTGACAATCACCGAGACGCCTCGATCGACGATCAGTTGCGGCTCTGCTGCTTGCGTGCTGAAAAGCAAGGCTGGACAGTCGTCGACAGCAATACCCACCGCGCGATCTACGGCGGGTCGCTGTTGCGTCCCGGCCTTCAGGAGCTGATCAGCGATGCGATGCAGGGCAATTCCGTGCTCGCAGAGGCGATGGATCGCCTGACCATGACCGCTGCAAACCGGGAGCAGGCCAGGCTGGGCAAACGTTGCAACAGATCCTTCAAGGAAATTCATAGACTCTTAGCAACTCCGGCTCGCTGTGAATGGTAGGCTTATTGCAACGTCTGAGGTCAGTGGTTCCAAACCGTGGCCCCGCTTGTCTTCGACTGGCCGAACTGCTTGCAATTTCGGCTAAAGGCAAAAGAACGCCCTTTGTTGTTCGACAGGGCGATATCGGCAGTCGCCACAGCCACCGAGATTTGTCCGGTCGTTGGACAACCTTCAAAAGCTGCGACTTCTGTGGAGGACGCGAATGAGAAATTCGGTAGGACTTGGTCCTGAGCCATGATGACACTGGTTAGTCGCCTACGCATGGCAGCGCATCCTGACCGCCTTCGAATCCTGGGCCTTTGTGCGCATGCGGACCTAACTGTCTGCGAGCTAGCGGAGATTCTGAGCGTGTGTCGAGAGCGGGTTGCGCGACACGTCCGGCTGCTCGCCAGAGCCGACTTTCTTTGCTGCAACGAACAGCCTCCGTGGCGCTCGTACCATCTCAACGCAGGATCCAACGACGGCGGGCTGGTTCAATTATTGGTCGATCTCCTGCCCCATCGCGACGGCTATCATAAACAGGACCTGCAGCGGCTCGAAGCGGTACGAGACACGCGGCCGAAAGGGACCGCGTGCTTGATCGTGAAATAGGTCAATCCAATTGGAGCGCGAAGCTACCATGGACAACTCCGCAGACGGCGCGATCGCACAGCCGGACACCCACGGGCGGTCTTCCTTGGCCGCGGTTGATTGCCGCGTCCACGAGTTGCTTCTGAGACAGGAGCGGCAGGAGCGGACGACCCTGAAGCTCATCGCCTCAGAGAACTTTGCGTCCTCGGCCGTGCTGGAAGCGAACGGCTCGATTTTCACGAACAAGTACGCCGAGGGGTACCCCGGCGCGCGCTACTACGCTGGAAACGAGATCGTTGATGAGCTTGAGGATCTGGCCATTGAGCGCCTGAAAACGCTATTTGGCAGCGAGCATGCCAACGTCCAGCCTTATTCCGGCTCGCCGGCCAACCAGGCTGTCTATCGTGCGCTTTTGAGTCCCGGTGACAAAGTCATGGGCTTGCCCCTTCCGGAAGGGGGCCATCTGACTCATGGTTGGGCCATCAACTTTTCCGGAACTGACTATCAACGCGTGCCCTATGGACTAGATGAAAAGACACAGCAGATTGACTATGACCGCTTGCGCGAGACAGCCAAGCGGGAACGGCCGCGGCTCATTTGGGTCGGCGGAACCGCTTACCCGCGTGTCTTTGACTACGCGGCAATGGCAGAAATTGCCCTGGAAGCGAACTCCTATCTCGTAGCCGACATTGCGCACATCAGCGGCCTGATTGCCGCGGGAGCGCACCCGAATCCCGTGGGCCATTGCGACGTGGTCAGCAGCACGTCCCACAAGTCGATCCGCGGTCCCCGCGGTGGCTTCATTTTGTCAAGGAACGAAGATCGCTATCAGGCCCTTTATCATACAAAGAGCAAATACAATCTCGCCAGACGAATAGACCGGGCGGTCTTCCCTCACCTGCAAGGCGGGCCCCACATGAATGCCATCGCTGCGCTAGCGGTTGCCTTGCACGAAGCCGCGAACCCGTCCTTCCGAAGCTACGGCCAACAGACGGTCAAGAATGCCAAGGCTCTGGCACATGCACTGCTTGAGCGAGGTTATGACCTGGTTACCGGGGGGACGGACAATCACATGCTGATCCTTGATCTTCGCGATCGGCCACTATCGGGCAAGGCCTATGCCGAGCGACTAGCAAAGGCAGGAATCATCACAAACTTTAATATGGTGCCTGGCGACCCGCGGCATCCGGCGGTCACAAGCGGAATTCGCCTGGGGGCGCCAGCAGTGACGTCAATGGGCATGCGCGATGTGGAAATGGTGCAAATTGCTGGCTTCATTGACTCCGTCCTCCAGCGGCCAGACGACGAAGATCTCCATGCCTGCGTGCGAAGAGACGTTGCCGACTTGTGCGCTGCGTTCGAGGTCCCGGGCATCTGCGACAAGTAAGGTGGGCCAAGCAAAATGCCCATACCACATCCAACATCCCAAGCGAGGTATTCATGGCTAGGCAGTTCGTGTTCTCTTCCGAATCGGTTGGCGCGGGGCACCCGGATAAGTTGGCCGACAACATCTCGGATGCCATCCTCGATGCCATCCTCCGCACAGATCCCAAGGCGCGCGTCGCCTGTGAAGCGTTGGTAAAATCAGGGATAGTCGTTCTGGCTGGCGAGATCACCAGCGATGCCCAGGTGGATTACAGCCAAGTTGCGCGCGATACGATTCTCGACATTGGGTACGACGACGAGGCCGTCGGCTTTGACGGCCGGCGTTGCTCCGTCGTTCATGCCCTCACCGAGCAGTCGCCCGACATCAGCCAAGGCGTTGACGAGGGAAGAGGGCAAGACCTCCAGCAGGGAGCGGGAGATCAGGGCCTCATGTTCGGCTACGCATGCCGCGAAACCGATACCCTGATGCCTTTGCCGATCCAGCTCGCTCATCGCTTGACGAAACGGCAGGCGTATGTCCGGAAGGCACAACAGCTTGGCTGGTTGCGTCCTGACATGAAATCCCAAGTCTCAGTGCGCTATGAGGGGTTGCGCCCGGTCGCCCTGGATACCATCGTCGTGTCGACGCAACATGACGAGCAGGTCTCGCAAGAGACTGTCCGCGAGGGCGTCATTGAGGAAATCATAAAGCCTGTCCTGCCGACCCACCTGGAGACGGAAGGCATCAGAATTCTGGTCAACCCGACGGGGCGGTTCGTAGTCGGCGGGCCGCGCGGCGACTGCGGTCTCACTGGACGCAAGATCATCGTCGATTCCTATGGCGGGATGGGTCGTCATGGCGGCGGCGCCTTCTCGGGCAAGGACCCGTCCAAGGTTGACCGCTCGGCTGCCTATGCAGCCCGCTATGTCGCAAAGAACATCGTCGCTAGCGGACTTGCGGACGTGTGCGAGGTGCAGCTTGCTTACGCAATCGGCGTGGCCAGTCCGGTTTCCGTCATGGTCAACACGTTCGGGACAGCCAGGGTTGAGGAAAGCAGGATCGAGCGCCTCATTCTTGAGTTGTTCGATCTCAGACCGAAAGGCATTATCAAGATGCTTGATCTCTTACGCCCTATATACCGCAATACAGCGACCTATGGCCATTTCGGCCGTGAAGAGCCTGATTTCACCTGGGAGAAGACAGACAGGGCGGACGAATTGCGTCGCGAGGCAGGACTCGCCGCCCCGTGAGAGCCGCCGGCGAACGGATTGGCAAGCGGAAAGCCCATTTCCACCGGGCAGAGCCGCGCCTGGCAGGCGTGGCAAGAAGCCGGCCCGGGTTTTTTGGCGGAGACATTGATGCCGGATTATGACGTGCTTTGCATCGGCAATGCCATTGTCGACATCATCGCCCAGTGCGACGACGCTTTTCTCGAGACCAACGGCATCATCAAGGGTGCGATGAACCTCATCGACACCAGGCGCGCCGAGCTGCTCTACAGCCGCATGGGCCCGGCGATCGAGGCCTCTGGCGGCAGCGCCGGCAACACGGCGGCGGGCGTCGCCAGTTTCGGCGGCCGCGCCGCCTTCTTCGGCAAGGTCTCCAACGATGCGCTGGGCGAAATCTATGCGCACGATATCCATGCACAGGGTGTCGCCTTCGACACCAGGCCGCTCAAGGGCGAGCCGCCGACGGCGCGCTCTATGATCTTCGTCACGCCCGACGGCGAGCGCTCGATGAACACCTATCTCGGCGCCTGCGTCGAGCTTGGCCCTGAGGATGTCGAGGCCGACAAGGCATCCGGCGCCAAGGTTACCTATTTCGAGGGCTATTTGTGGGATCCGCCGCGCGCCAAGGAGGCGATCCGGCAGACGGCGAAGCTCGCACACGAGGCCGGACGCGAAGTGTCGATGACGTTGTCGGATTCGTTCTGCGTCGACCGCTACCGGGACGAGTTCCTCGAGCTGATGCGCTCGGGCACTGTCGACATCGTCTTTGCCAACAGCCACGAGATCAAGTCGCTCTACCAGACAAAATCCTTCGACGAGGCGCTGGCTCAGATCCGCAAGGACTGCAAGATTGCCGCCGTCACCCGTTCCGAAAAAGGCTCGGTGATCGTGCGCGGCGACGAGACCGTGGTCATCGAGGCGACCGCCATCAAGGAGTTGGTCGACACCACCGGCGCCGGCGACCTCTACGCCGCCGGTTTCCTGCATGGCTACACGCAGGGCCGCAACCTCAAGACCTGCGGCGACCTTGGCTCGCTGGCGGCCGGCCTGGTGATCCAGCAGATCGGCCCAAGGCCAAGGCAGAATTTGCGCCGCGAGGCGGAAGGGGCTGGGTTGCTGTAGATGCGCCGGCAACTAACCAGCCGCCCTACTGACGCGATGACCGCAGTGGCGGAACTGTGTCAAAGCTCGCTGATAGCGACAGCCATTCGCTTCGGAGAACTGACCCATGCTGCTGCCGTGAAGCTCGCTGGAGGAGCGGTGCAAGGCGTGCTTGCCATGACGGCATTCACCGTCATCCAGATCGTCACCAGCATTTTCCAGAAGCTCAGCTTGGGTAAGGCCAGTAAGGTTCCTGAGGTAACGGAGAACTCGCGGCGTCCGTCGGACTGACTTGCGATCACGTCCCACGATGCCGAATGCGGGCAGCAGACTGAATATTTCACAATGCTAGACAAAGGCGTAAAAGCGCGATCACATAACGACATAAACATTTCGTTATGCGTCATTGACAAAAGAGCGAACTGCTGTGATTGTCTGCGTGTCGTGGTTCTCGCGTGCGGCGCTGCCGCAGCGGAGCTAAGAGGGAAGCCGGCGCGATGCCGGCGCTGCCCCCGCAACTGTTAGCGGCGAGCCAACACACGTCACTGAGGCGAATACCCTCAGGAAGACGGGTAGAGGCTATGACCCCGCGAGCCAGGAGACCTGCCACGCGAATTACGTCCACGGGCGGGGTGTCTCGGTGGCCGCTGCAACCCGGCGTTGATGCCGGCCTGCTAGCGCCTTCCTTGTCACCGACGCCCCAATCATCGGGGTATGACATGACTGTCTCTCAGCAAATTCCTGTAGCAACGCTCGGCGTGCCGCGCTTCGGTCGTCGGCGAGAACTGAAATTCGCGCTTGAAAGCTACTGGTCCGGAACATCGTCCGCTGGCGACCTTCTCACGACGTCGAAGGCGCTCCGTGCCGCTAGCTGGGAAGAGCAGCGCGATCGCGGCGTGTCGAAAATCCCGTCGAACGACTTCTCGCTTTACGACCATGTGCTCGACACCGCAGCCATGGTCGGGGCCGTTCCATCCCGTTACGGCTGGAATAGCGGCGAGGTCCCACTTGACATCTACTTCGCAATGGCGCGCGGCAACCAGGGTCAGACGGAGGATTGTGGACACGCTGGTTACCAGGAGGAGGCTCATGGACCTGGTGTAACCGCGATGGAAATGACCAAGTGGTTTGACACCAACTACCACTACATTGTGCCGGAACTCGATGATGATCAGACGTTCGCCCTCTCGTCATCGAAGCCGGTCGATTACTTCCTCGAGGCTAAAGCTCTCGGCATTCACACACGCCCAGTCATCCTTGGACCCATCACCTTCCTCAAGCTGGCGAAATCGCCTGCCGAGGGGTTCGGTCCCATCGCGCTCCTACCGCGGCTGCTGCCGGTTTACGAGCAGCTTCTGGAGAGGTTGAAGCTGTCGGGAGCCGACTGGGTGCAGATCGATGAGCCAGCGCTTGTCCTCGATCTGAACCCGAACGAACGAGCTGCGTTCGAATTCGCCTATGGCCAGCTGTCGAAAGCCGCGCCCGAGCTGAAGATCATGCTGGCTACGTATTTCGGGTCGCTGGGAGACAATCTCGAAACCGCGATTTCTCTGCCCCTGGCCGGCCTGCATATTGATCTCGTGCGCGCTCCCGAGCAGCTGGAAACGGTGGCTCGGCTCGCTCCGAAGGATCTGGTGCTCTCGCTTGGCTTGATCGATGGCCGCAACGTCTGGCGTGCGAACCTGCCCGCCATTCTCGACCGCATCAAACCGATCGTCGCCGGCTGGCCCTTGGACCGCGTCGAGATCGCGCCTTCTTGCTCGATGCTGCATGTGCCGATTGATCTGCGCATGGAGACGGAACTCGACGCGGACATCAGGTCGTGGCTCGCCTTCGCGGCCCAGAAGACCGACGAGCTGGTCTTGCTGGCCCGGGCCCTGTCCCAAGGCAGGGATGCGGTGGCAGGCGCGTTGAAAGCGTCTGCCGAGGCTGCCGCCACGCGCGTGACATCCACGAGGATCCATGACCCGCTTGTTCAGGGGCGGATCGCTAGCATTGAGGACAGCGCGAAGCGACGAGAGAGCGCTTTTGGCGAGCGCTCCAGAGTCCAGGCCGGCTCACTCGGGCTGCCGCCGTTCCCGACGACGACCATCGGGTCCTTCCCGCAGACGCCGCAGGTACGCAAGGCGCGGGCCGCTCATGCGAAGGGCCAGCTGAGCTATGTCGACTATGAGACGTTCCTGAAGAAGGAGATCGAGGCTGCAATTCGCTGGCAGGAAGAGATCGGGCTGGACGTGCTGGTGCATGGTGAGTTCGAGCGAAACGACATGGTACAGCATTTCGGCGAGCAGTTGTCCGGCTTCGCGCTCACCCAACATGCCTGGGTACAAAGCTATGGGTCGCGCTACGTGCGTCCCCCCATCATTTTCGGCGACGTATCGAGGCGCAATCCGATGACAGTGCGCTGGTGGCAATTCGCCCAGTCGCTTACGGAAAAGCCCGTGAAGGGAATGCTCACAGGCCCAGTCACCATTCTCAACTGGTCTTTTGTTCGCGACGACGTACCCCGCTCCGAAGCCTGCCGCCAGATCGCGCTCGCCATCCGCGACGAAGTGACGGATCTCGAAAGATCCGGCGCAAGGATGGTCCAGATCGATGAGGCCGCGTTTCGCGAAGGATTGCCACTGCGCCAATCTGACTGGAAAGTCTATCTCGACTGGGCTGTCGAATGTTTCCGGATCGCTTCAACGGGTGTAAAGGACGCGACTCAAATTCATACCCACATGTGCTATTCGGAGTTCAACGAGATCATTCACGCGATCGCTGGAATGGATGCGGATGTCATTTCGATTGAGACGTCGCGCTCGAAGATGGAACTGTTGGACGCCTTCACGAGCTCCAAATATCCGAACGAAATCGGTCCTGGCGTCTATGATATTCACTCACCACGCGTCCCGGAAGTCGGCGAGATTTCGGACTTAGTCATGCTTGCCCGCGAGCGACTGTCCGACGGCCAACTGTGGATAAACCCGGACTGTGGCCTCAAAACACGCAAATGGGAGGAGGTCCGCCCTGCCCTCATTAACATGGTCGCTGCAGCACGCGCGCTCCGGCAGAAAGTGCAGGCGTGAGGCTTCTCTTCCTCACCGTGTGGGGAGTTGCCGGCTGGCGGATGTCGGCCGGGAATATGCCAAACCGATCACACTCTTGGAAATGAGCCACTCGGCGCAAATGTGCAATTTCCCTACGGCACGTGTCTTAATCCCGCAGAAATATAAATGTGGCACTACGCTATAATATCGTTCCTTGGGGACATACAGGCCCCGCGCCTCGAACAAATCGGACACGCGTCGTTTCTCAAAGTAGACTGCTTGGCGCGTTCGCTCAGGCAGCGACAATATATGGTGCTGCGTCTGTCCGCCCCCAGTTGATCGAGCAGACTACGGGCGAGGTGGCAGGGTCCGGGTATCGCTAGCGTCCCGCGGAGATGGACGTCGCAATTCGTGTCGCCAAGTAAAAATCGCCAATCATTTTCGATTGCGAGTCCGCAGCCAGTTGGCCCTTATTTTCCTGAGATCTGCGTTACAGGCCGGGGCGTTGTCGCCGTTTCTGAGGGTAAGATGGGATAGGCGACGTCAGGTGCCTCTCCGGTCAGCGAGTTGAGGAAGGCAACAAGCAGGTCAACTTCTTCGTCCGCCAGTACTACGCCGAGCTGGGTGGTCCCCATAATGGCGACGGCCTGTTTCAGATCCCAAACCTTGCCCGTATGAAAGTATGGCGCGGTGAGTGCAACGTTGCGCAGCGGCGCCACGCGGAAGACATAGGAATCGTCGGCTGCATTGGTGACCTCAAATCGGCCCTTGTCTTTGTCCGGCAGGACTTCGGCGCTGGGCCGTTCCACGAGGCCGAATGGGTAATAGGCTTGCCCACCAACGTTGATGCCGGCATGGCAGGACGAGCAGCCTTTGTCCATGAAAAGCACCAGGCCCTGTTTCTGTTCGGAAGTCATGGCAACCTCATCACCATTCAGGAAGCTGTCGAACGGGGCAGGTGTGACCAGTGTCGCCTCGAAGGCTTCGATCGCCTTGGCGAAGTTGTCGAAGGTGACCCGATCGGCTTCAGCCGGAAAAGCTGCATCGAACCACTCGACATATTGCGGCATGGACTTGAGAGTGGCGATGAGTTGGCTCGGTGTATTGGCCATTTCGATCCCGGCTTGGACCGGTCCCTTCGCCTGAGCCTTCAGGTCTTCGGCACGACCATCCCAGAACTGGGCGATGTTGAAGACAGCGTTCAGTACAGTCGGCGCGTTGCGCTGTCCCTTCTGCCAACCATGGCCAATCGAGGTTTCGTGATTGTCGTCGCCGCCGGTGGCCAGGTTGTGGCATGAATTGCACGACAAGACGCCTGACGCCGAGACGCGTGGATCGAAGAACAGTGCCTTGCCGAGAGCGATCTTTTCCGGGGTGATCGGGTTGTTGGCGACTGTCGGCGTGGTGGATGGCAAAGCCGTGAAGGTGGCCAATGCCGTATCTCTGAGGTCGGTGGGGATCGAATCCGCAGCAAAGGCGGTGGGTGCCAGCAAGGTGACAGCCATCGTACTGAATAGGATTTTCATAATTGGTCTTCCTGCGTCGTCCACGCAGCCATTATGCGATCTGCGGCTCATGAACGCCCTGAGCTAGATCAGCTTGAGGGAGAGTACGGGGTCTGACACCTGTTTTCGCAGCTGAGCTGGGACCCTCTTGGAAGTGATCGCTCTTCTCGATTGGCTTCAGGGAGAAGGAGTATCCCTGCTCGGCAACCAGTTGTATGCATCAAAGCACGCCCTGAGGGCGGCTTCGTAGATTCGGTCACTGCGATCTTCCAGCCAAGGTTCAGAAAGTCACAGCATGCGCAAGACTGGCAATCTCTTGCACGAGGTGCGCTGCACGCCTTGCGAAAAGTGAGCTTCTGAACCGTCAGGGTTCATTCGTTCCTCCTGACCTGCTGATTGCATGAATCGGCCTTATCGACACCCGCCGACTGCACATTGTGATGTCACCAGCGATGGCGGTTTCAATACCTAAGCAGCAACGGTCTATGTGACAGTATGGATGTCGTATCGGAACAGGCGTTCCGCCTTTGTGGACCGTCACACCGGCATATAGCTCCGCTTCTACGAACATCCCATCACGCGAGGATGGCGCGGCGCTTGAGCAGGTCCACCCGCTGCAACTGCCTCACACCTTGATCCACAGATCCTAGGCGATGACCATGTTGTCGTCATCATTTGACGGGCGCGGGGCATTGGCTCATAAGCGAGCCACCGCAAACTGTGCGGTTGCCAGCGCGTAATGAAGTGAATTGGAATGATCTTCGGTTTGGGAAACACGCACGTCCGACGCAGCTTGCGTTGACAGAGGCGGTTTTAGGCGCAATAGCACCTCCGCTGGCCTATTTTGTGGAGTTCAATTGTGGTTCGGCCAAAGGCGCGGGGCGCCGGACCGGCCCCTTGTAAACGTAATCAAAGAGAGAGAGACCCTGCATGGAAGAAATCTTACCGCGCATCGCCACTGGTGCCGGCATCGGCCCGGCTGTCGCAGAGAAGGCCGTTGGGTTAATGCTGGGTTTCCTGCGGAGCCACGCGGCCGACGGTCCCGGCGCGCGCATGATCGAGGCCATTCCGGGAGCTTCGGAATTAGTAGCGAAGTATCATGGGGACGACCCAGAGGGTGGCGGCCTTATGGGGCTCGGGCAGCAATTGATGAGTGAGGGTCTCAGCATGGCAAAGATCGCCGCCCTCGCCAACGAGACGATCGCCTGCGCCAAGGAACATGCCGGCGACGAACTCGTGGACGAGGTCCTCAATTCCGTTCCTGGCCTTCCCCAGTTCGTCTGATTAGCGGCAGCCGGGGCGCATGACCTTGTGCGCCCGTGCCGGCCCGTTTGCGCAGCAGGCATTCTCCGCCGGGCGTTCCGCACCGATCTCGTGAGACCACCAACCGCCGGGCACGCGGAGCGAGCGTTGGATTAATTCATTCGTCTGTTGCAAAATCAACTTCAGGCGATTCGATGTGTATAATTTCTGGCGGTAAGGGTTTATCCTGAACGCTTTCGATGAAGCCCGCGAGATAAGCAAACGTATTGTATTTCTCGAGGACTAGCCGCTTCGCCTCTCTTATTGCGCCGCGACGTTCCTTCCAGAGGTCTGAGTTGATGATTTCTTGAATTTTTTGGATTACGTTCTTGTCCTCTGGGTCAATCAGAACCATAGAGTCCGAAGGGAAGAACCTCGTGATTGCCGGGCTGCCGTAATAGATCGGCATTGTTTCAGCGACGAAGCAGTCCATAAGCTTCTCTGTAAAATAGTAATCAGCACGAGTATTCTCGAACGCTATACTGTAACGATAAGGTGCGAGTGCGTTCCATTTATCTCCAATCAGCCGAAAACCTCGGCCGAACAGGTCAAAATCGAGCTCCTTTCTTAGCCGTTCCAGAAACGCCAGCCGATACCGATGTCCTTTAAGCAGGGCGATGTTACTGGTGATCCATGAGAGCCGAAGTGGCTTATCCACGACTTCGCTGACCAGAAGTTGGTCATATGTCTTGTTTACAGACCAAGACCGAGTGATCGGTGGAGACAAAACGAATCGGCGCGCTGCATTCTGCCGAGCAACCAGCTCTGCGTCAGACGTCAGGACGATAGTATTTTTCCCCTGCCCTTCATGAAATGCACGATGAGCTTTCGTCGGCGGTTCGCCGATTGCAAAAATTGTCCTGTTGGGGCTCGCCTCGATATCAACAGGGAGCCCAAAAAGAGAAGCAGAGTTAAAGACAATATGCCAATCGGGCGCGAAGGATGTCGTGCGTACAAAAGCGACATTGTTCCAGATTCCACTGCCCTTTGGAGTGAGGTGGTGGATTGCATCATCCAAAACGCCCCAAGAATCTAGACATGTAGCAACAATGGGCGCCGGGCGTTCCGTCAACAATTTGGCCGACAAAGCAGTTCCACTCCCTTCACTCGTGAAGGTACTCAATCGCCATTCAGGATTGCGGTAACATCGGGCAGCATAAACCTTCCGGGACCTGCTGTCGAGGCAATTGTCGCTTTGCACTTGACCAGGTTCTTCCTCGCTTCGTGTGGTGATCAGGCCGGCTGAGTGGCAGCATGCGTGCCTAAGGAGTTCGCAGCCGGCGCTGCCTAATGGTACGTTTGATCGTCTTCAGGCGGTTGATCAGCCCTTCCGCCTCGGCCGTTCTCCACGGCAGCAATGGCATCGCGAACGGAGTCAACGTCACGGCGTAGGACCAGACCGAAACGCGTGATGGCGATGAGCCGGGTGACGCCAAGTCGATCGAAGTGCCGAGCTTGCCCAACTCACAGGCCCCGCAAAATGCCGCGGAAGGGCATGGCAAGCCTGCGCATAGTGGCAAACTCATGTCATCCCTGCTTCAGGACGTCGACCTTTCTGGCCTGGTTGATCGTCAGCACATCCGGAGGCTTCATGCAGAGGGCCTCGGCGACTACCGGCGAGATCACACGGCCGGTCGCGGCATTCTGTATGAGGACGCGTCGCTGGCTGGTTGATGCGTATGATTGATGCAGGCGGCTCACTGTCCTTGCCCGGCCTCTCGGCGCGGCGCCAACTTGCGAGAAGCCGCTCCAGATTCGAGAAGCTGCCGGTCGCCGCGCTGTTTGATATCGTGGAACAGGTGTCATCCGCAGCCATTGCCGCCTCTCCAGGACCGGCTAAGAAACGCCTCGAAATACATTTATGTCCTAAGTTTATCAGCGGCGGTTCCCAGCCCCTTTGCAAGAGCGGCTCACCGGCGATGAACTTACATCACTTTGGCCATTGCCAATGAACGTTTGTTCCATCGTCCCTGACGCCCACCATCAAGCGACCACTATCGGTCGATTTCACAGCGCAAAGAAGCAAAGCGAGACAAAAACAGCGCGCTTAGCCTCGAGGCTACTAGCAACTTCGGCGCTAAGTTAGAGCGGCACGCGCCACGCACCTCGGCAGGGTCGCCAACAACGAGTGGCTCAGCGGTCACGCCGCCAAATATGGCGCATCGATGTCGCTTCTGGACGAGCATTGGCAATAACGCAGTCAGAGACATTGTTGCTTTCAGCGGCAACCGGCCCTATGAAGCGACGCTTCGCTGACTATGTTTCACCGCCTGGAGAGTTTCATGACAGAAGAAGCCGGAAAAAACGTCGACACCCTCATTGAGCTTGCCGCCGACGTCGTGTCGGCCTACGTGTCCAACAATCCGATCCCGGTGGGGGATCTCCCTGCCCTCATCGGCCAAGTGCATGCGGCTCTGAGAGCGACGGCCGGAGGTATCTCTGCACAAGAGCCGGTTGCCCTTACGCCTGCAGTCCCGATCAGGAAGTCGGTGACACCGGACTACATCATCTCCCTTGAAGACGGGAAGAAATTCAAATCTTTAAAGCGCCATCTGTCGACCCACTATGGGCTGACGCCGGGTGAATATCGGGCCAAATGGGGTCTGCCGGTGGATTATCCCATGGTGGCGCCGAACTACGCCGCGAAGCGTTCGTCACTGGCGAAAACGATGGGGCTCGGCCGCAAACCGAAAGCGCCGAAAGAGCCGGAAGCGCCGGTGCCGACGAAGCGAACTCGCAAGAAGGTCGCGGCTTGATTGCGGGCAATTGAAATTCCTTCTGCAGCGTTGCAGCCGTCGGCTTGGTCTGGGCGTCGCATAAAAAAGGCGGGGCCAACCCCGCCTTCCTTTCCAAGAACTTGTTTCATGAGGAATTCGCGACCCATGCAGCAATCTGCTGCCCTCACTTTTTGCTCGTCCTTATCGAGCGGCAGTGAGCACTTCCGGGCCTACACGCCCACTCTTGCGACTTCGCAGGAGAAAATTTCAACCAGCTTTGCTCAGGCTGCCAGCTGAGGACTTGCCAGTGCGGCGGTTCTGCTCGATCTCATAGTTGATCTTCTGGCCGTCAGCGAGGGTCGAGAGGCACGCGCGTTCGACAGCGGAAATGTGGACGAAAACATCCGGACCGCCATTGTCGGGCTGGATAAATCCAAACCCCTTGGTGCTGTTGAACCACTTTACCGTTCCAGTCGTCATATACTTGTTCCTTCTTCTACAATGCACGTGGGCGGCCATTAGGCCTGTCCGAGTCATAGCCGAGAGTTGGGCGCAGCAAAAAGCGAAAAATTGTTAAGCCCCGATCAGCTGGCGCACTCCATTGTGGGCGTAGCCGCCAGCAAGCACTGTCCTATACTACCGCTCGAGCGTGGCCGGAAGCGCCCAATTTCTTCCAACGCTCCTCAGCGCCACGTCGATGGCTCGTGTTTGGAGGCGCGGGACGTAAGGCCGACCGCTGCTCGTGCCGCCAGGTCAAAAGGCCGGGTAGTTCACGGAGCTGCCTTCGTGCATAACACCTTGGGAGCGCCTTAAGGAGTTTCGAGTTGGATTGTTTCAAGAGGGTCGAGGGGTTGATCGATGCGACCAGCGTGGAAGCGATCGATAGCGCGCGCGTTTTGCTGGACCAGTTCAAGGGCAAGTCAGAAACAATCGCCCAAGCGATTGACGACTTCCTGCTTGATTTCATGACCTTGCTGTTTGTGGTAGAAGCCACCCGCGAGCAGTTCCACAATCCGGCGAGGCGGTTAGCGCGCATCAGATTGAGCAAGGTCAGGCTGTTACTCACGCGATGCTCTTGACCTAAGCGACCACTCGCCAGGGTGCATTTGCAGCCGAGCGCACCAGGCGGTATTTTATGCACATGAAACCAATCGCGACCGCTAAATTCTGCTGTTTGGTTCCCATGGACGACGGCAAGCGCGGACAGCTTCCGTGCTGCTGTCCTGCAGCGGCAAATGTGCTGCATGCCCCCCATCCAAGGCGAGCTCGACGTTTGTTTCTTACGTTGACCAAGGTCCCGCGAAAACACTCCCCTTTCCGCAGCAACTCATCACTGTTCAACCGCCTCGCGGCAGGCCATCACGCCAGAAGACAGCAACGGCGTCGTTTTTCCCGCCCAGTCCTACGACCTCGTTTTCCAGCGCCTCGCGAATGTCGCCACCCGCCGTTTTTTTCAGGTCCGTCTTCGCGCGCGAGCTGGGTCCGCGCCCACTTAGCTACGCTGCTCACGCCTTCTACCCTTCAGCACCGCCCGGTCTGACTGTCGAGGACATCGGTCCGCTGGAGCGACAACATTTCAATTCTGACCGTCGGTGCAGCGGCCTTCGAAGCGCATCCCGTCCCCCTTCCCCAGCAGCGCGCCCAATCGTCTTCCAATGAAGAAGATATTCTCAGCCGTGCTCGCGTCGCCTTCAGCCCTGTTCGATGGCCCACAATGTCGGATGCACAACATGTCAGACTGACTTGTCCACATGCCTCGAATGTTTTCTGATCTGGCACGGTGCATGCGTGGTCGTCCGCAAGGCGTCGCGGATCAAGGAAAATCCCTCCAATGACCATCCCCCCAAGAACACCGCCGCCGGTCTCCTGGGCTCATCCCAAGATGAGGCTCGAGTGAGCCTTGGCCGCATGATTCATCTGGCTCGGCCTGCCCGCCGAGATCGAAGACGCAGCCCGTTCAGGAAAATGAGGAACAAATCACTGCCTCGAAACTTGCCTTTCCAACCGGAGCCATCGATCGCCCCCTGGCTGCGCAAGGCATTCACTGCCACCGCCCTGGCCCTGGCGACGACCGCTCGGCTCTGGCCGCCACCGACGGCGGCAAGATTACGGATTTCCTGCTCGATGATGGCATGGAACAGTCGACATGACTCCGCGCAAATCGTCACTCATATGATCTGGCACAAGGTCCGCAGCGCCGACGAGCCACCGGGCAAACCCGACCTTGCCCCTTCCCTCGAGCGTCTGATCTTTAGGGCGACGCCCAACCGCGCCGACAGCGAGTCCGACGGAGCCGTCTCAGACAGCGGCTACAATACCGCCCTCATTGCCTATAAATCGCTTTGGGCGAGATGATGGGCTTCGAGGCCGATTGCATGTTCAACCTCATTCTCAACGACGATGATATCGAGACCGAGCGAAACGTGATCCTGGAGGAGCGCCGTTGGCGCAGAGAGACGGACCCTCAGGTCTGGTGGACGAGGAGGTCAACGCGACGTTGCGGCCGAATCAGCCCTACCGCATTCCGGTGAACGGCTGGACGCAGGAGATGAAGAAGCTGAACGGCACCGATCGGTTCACGATGTGCAACGAATACCGCCGACCGAACAACGCCGTGCTGGTGGTGGCCGGCGACGCAGAGCCTGAGACGGTGAAGGCGCTGGCCGCGAAGACCTATGGCAAGGTTGCGCGCGGGCCGGATCTGCCACCGCGCAACCGACCGGTCGAGCCCGACTAGTAGAACCGCTAGGCGTCTTGTAGCGTCTCCCTCCCACTTGGGTACCGTGGTCTGCTAGCTGTATGGCCGAGGCCCTATAAGGAACCTTTACGTCCGGAATACACACCCCACCTGCTATATACACCTGCTGCGTTGAGGAGGAATCCGGTATTGCCCCTGTGCCCGCCGATGATCCGTCACCTGCGATCCCCTGACCTGTTTGGACCCATCGATCGCCTGCCGGCACTTGGCACGCGGATGGGCGAGCGGACATTTGAGGTTCTCAACCCGTCGACCGGCGAAGTGCTGGCAGAACTACCCGATATGGGTGTCGAGGAGACATGCGCTGCGATCGACAAGGCCTATGTCGCGCAGCCTCGATGGGCAGGGTTTACCGCACGTGAGCGCAGCGACGTTCTATGGCGATGGCATCAGTTGATCATCGACCACGCCGACGATCTCGCTGCAATTCTTACTGCGGAGATGGGCAAGCCGCTTGCGGAAGCCAAATCGGAGATATCGCATGCTGCGGCGTATCTGCAATGGTATGCCGAGGAGGCAAATCGGGTCTATGGCGAGACGATCTCCGCACCATCGGCCGACCGCCGAATGCTGGTGATCAAGCAGCCCATCGGGGTCGTCGGCACGATAACCCCATGGAATTTCCCGGCCTCGATGGTGGCGCGCAAAATCTCCCCAGCCTTGGCGGCGGGCTGCACGATCGTCCTCAAGCCCGCTGAACAGACGCCGCTCGTGGCTGGAGCAATGTTCGCCCTCGCCCATCAGGCAGGCTTTCCCGAAGGCGTCGTCAATCTGATCTATGCATCCGAAGCTGACGCGGTCGGCCGCGAACTTTGCACAAATCCCAAGGTCCGCAAGATCAGCTTCACCGGGTCTACTGAGATCGGGCGCCTACTCATGCGCCAGTGCTCGGCCCAGATCAAAAAAGTCAGCCTAGAGCTCGGCGGCAATGCACCTTTCATCGTCTTCGATGACGCCGATATCGATGCCGCGGTAGACGGTGCGATCCAGGCGAAGTACCGCAATGCCGGCCAGACCTGCGTTTCAGCGAACCGCCTTTACGTCCAGTCGGGCGTTCACGACGAGTTCGTCGAGAAATTCGTTGAACGGGCTCGCCAACTTCAAGTTGGTGACGGATTCGCGCGCAGAGTGGACATCGGGCCTCTCATCGACAAGAAGGCTTTGGCCAAGATTGAATCCCATATTGCCGATGCCGTAGCTAAAGGCGGCGCGATTCGCTGCGGGGGCAAACGCATCGGCACGAATGGCACGTTTTTCCAACCAACGGTCCTGACCGGTGTCACCAGCGAGATGACCGTCGCGCGCGAAGAGACATTCGGGCCGCTCGCACCGATTATTCACTTCAAAGATGCCGATCAGGTCGTGCGTGATGCCAATGAAACGATCTACGGCCTCGCGGCCTATTTTTATGCCTCTAACCTGAAGCGTGTCTGGCGTGTCGCCGAGGCCTTGGAATATGGAATGGTCGGGGTAAATACCGGCCGGATGTCTTCGGAAGCGGCGCCGTTCGGTGGGATAAAACAGTCCGGAATCGGGCGGGAGGGTTCCCGCCATGGCCTCGAGGACTACCTCGAAATGAAATATCTCTGCATGGGCGGCATCTGAAGCATCGACTTGCAGGGTCACAGGCCGAGTACCTAGTGAGCGATCCCCAAACATGTAAATTGTAGAATCGCTCCTCGATTAGGGCCGTCATACCGGAGCAAACACGCAATCCTGAGGAGCACCCTAATAATTTAGGCATCTATCTCTCCCGCGACAAGCGTCTGCATTTTCGGCGAAGACCTCGTGAATGTTAAGGAGGATACGCTTGCGATTTGGCAGCCCTCGCCGAATACTTCAGGCGAAGGGCTGTGCGTTGCGCGGGTCTGATTGGAAGCTTGTGCACCATGCTGGATCGTGAACGCTGGTTGTGAGCAATACCGGTTTCGGACCCGAATTTGAAGCTGCTACATTCCGATTGTCAGTTCAGTTGTTCTTCGGCTGAATGCCGCGCCGGTACAGTCTCGGACAGAATAGAAGATATCATCACGCAGGCATTCGCGTTCACATTGGTGATCGGCGCACGCTCCAGGCGCCAGGTTGACCAAGCGGGTCGAATCGCATGACAGCCTTGACCCGCTGGAGGACGGAATCCCGATGCCGCAGAGGTTGGTCAGCGCAGTCGAGCCCTCACGGCATTGCGGCACGAACAGCAAGGGCTGGGAAGCGACCGGCCGAGCGGTCCTCGAAGCCGCGGGCCAGGGTTGTCGACGACGCGCTGGTTCAGGTCGCCCCAGTGACAGCATATTTGGCATGGTCGGCTTTGGTTGCCGCGCAGATCTGGTCGAGATTGGGACAGTTCACTGGTGCACCTTTGGGCTCATAGTGCTTCCTCCTCATCGAGGTGAGGATTGCCGGACTTGGCGTAGAACACCAAAACGGGTCTGAGATCAAAGCGCGTCCCGGGTGCGAGGCGCTGGACGGACCGGGGCCATGTTTCGGTTGAGACGCCATCGATGCCTCGCGCCAGCGTTCTGGCGAATCGGGGCATCAGCGGAGCGACTGTCGGTGCCATGATCGCAGCGGCCGTCGTCTGAAGGGCTAGCGAAGTTCGATTGGGGGCGGGGTAGAAACATCGCGCAGCCGCATAGTCTCGCGCCCGACGGTAGATCACGCAATCGCGCACGAAATCGCAGGCCTGAGCGGCCGCGCGCCGGACCGAGAAGCCTTCGTCCGAATATGCCCGCTCCATCGCCGCGCGATAGATCTCTATCCGAGCAAAGAAGGCGCGGTCGACTGGGCTCCAGTCGCCTGCATCGGGTACATGGCCGGCAAAATCCTGCTTGATTTCCTGGTCCAACGCATCAAGCCAGTTCAGCCAAATTCCTTGGAAGACCTCCTTCTCGGTGCGGCGCAGCCCGTCCAGCGTGAAATCCGTCCGCTCCCCTTCCGGGCGTGTCAGGCCCAAATGGAGGCGCACGACGTCGACTGTCTTTGGGCTCAGAACGTCCTTGCCCCAGACCGCGTGGCGGCAGCTGGTTGAAAACTTCTTGCCGTCGAGCAGGTAGAACTCGTTTACGTGATAGTGGATGCGCGGCGTCCAGTGGGAGAAGACCTCGGCGTAAAGAGCGGGGTAGAGTAGCGCGTGGTAGAACGAATTGTCGAAGCCGAAGAAATGGACAATCTGCCAATCGCTGCCGGGCATCTCCGCATTCCAGTCGCGACCCAGCGAGCGGCCGAGCGCCTGGATGTTGTAAAGAAAACCGAAGGCCATCTCCGGCCAGACCCAGATCACTTGCCCCGGGAACCCTTCGGCCGGCAGGCCCCAGTCCGAGGGGTGGGTAATGGGTACTGAAAATTTGCCGCGTTGGCGTAGGCGCGCGAAGAGATCCAAGATGCGTAGCGGGACGCCTGATGCCCTTAGATGCCGGTCGATATTGTCGTAGCAGCGGTCCAAGGCAAGTTCCGGACGGCGGAGGGAGCCGACCAGCGGCGCTTCGGCAGACTGCCGTGACCGCGCTGCACCCAGGTCGTGGCAAAGGTTTGGGGCGCCGCATTCCTCGCAGATGTTGCCGGCGGCGGAGCCGCCGCAATCGGGGCAGAGGCCTTTAACATCCGGCTCATAAAGATAGTGGCCTGTCACAGCATCGAAAAGCGCAGGGCTCTGGCGCAGATCTACCGCCGTGCTGCTCAGAAGAGTTCGGAAACACGCGGCTTGAAATTCGCGGTAGCCGTCATCGCCCATTGTGGCTTGGAAGCTGTGGACGTCACAATCGAGAAGTGCAAGCGTGGCGCGAATCTCGTCGGAGTAGTAGCGCGCCACGTTTGCAGGCGTCCATTGATCGGTAGCGGCGCGTGTCGCGACGTAGCTCTGGTAATCGTCGCTTCCGGTCAGGTGATACGCCTCGACTCCTTTCATGCGCAGGAAACGGGTATAGACGTCGGCGCCGAAATAGGGGCCAGAAAGATGCCCCAGATGCAGATCGCCATTTGGCGTTGGCGGCGCGGAGAAGACGAAGGTCGGCCCGCGTGGAGCCGTGGTCTTTGCAGCGGCATCAAGGGCGGCCTCGCCGTCTCGCCAGTAGACATCGACGAAATCCAGGTCTTTGTTCCCGTCATTGCGCAGCACATGCGCTTCAAAAGGATGGAACAGGACGACGTCGCCGGCCTCGACCGAGATTTCCCCAAGGTCGGTGGTGACCTTGCCCGCACCGGACAGGACCACGAAGGCCTCGATTTCGTCGTGCCGATGGGGCTCGGATGTGACCCCGGGTCCAACCTTTCCGAACGAAAACCCCGTGCGAGCACTGCCCGTTCCAAGCGTGGCCGTGTCGATACCGAACGCTCGCGACAGCTCCGTTCGAGAAAACGTGTATTTGCGCATGACAACGAACCTAAGCTGTTGAAGAGTGGGACGGACCTTCGGCTGCCAACGAACAGCCTCAAGTGCACTTCATGGAGAGAAACGGCAGCCCGACCCGTTGGCGGCCCGGCCAGGATAGTGCAGCTCTGGGCCGGCAGCGGGCGACCAAGGGGGGCGCTAGGTCGGGCTGTAGGCACACAGAAGGCCGCCTGTGACCCCTCCACAATCCACGTGCCAAAGCGTCCGATGCTCCGCCAGCCCGCAAATCAGACCGCCATACCGTCCGCGCATTTCGTGAGCGGTCGATCAGTTTCGTGTGCATGCCTCCGCCTGGCTGCGTGAGCTCAATCGCGATAGAAGATGCCATTTGGGGGCTTGAGATTGTCGAGATCGGCCACTTTGCCCTCGGGCGGGTTAAGGGCGCGCTTAAGCACGTTATATTCAGCGCGGGTCGGCCCACCGGTTGAGGCACGCTGGAACACCAAGTAGAGTGTCCGCCGAGAGCGATTGCTTTTGTTCGGTCGTGAGTAGTGCGGTGCGTAATCGTCGAAGATGAAGATGTCGCCAGCCTTCCATACTACGGGTTCCCAGGAGAACGTTTCGGCGACTTGAGGATCGATCACCCCACCGGCATCCATGGGGAACACCCCCTTCTTGTGGTTGCCGGGGCTGAAGAAAAGCCCGCCGTTTTCCGGGTCGGAGTCGTCGATGCCTATGGCAACCACCGCATGGACCATCCGGTCGGGGAGTTTGTGTGGAATGTGATAAATGTCCTGATGCGGGAGATAGCCGCCGCTGTCGGGGTAGTGGAAAATAAGCAACTCCTTGAGCCTGCGCGAATCTTCTCCAAGCAAATCATCGACTGCTGACTTTATGCGCTGATCTGCTAATAGCAAACGACGCAATGAATCATGGTAGTCGAGAAAATTCTCGATCTTGGATATGATCTTTCGATTGTCCGTCGTCTTCTCGAACCACATGAGCCATTTATCATCGCTGACGTCCCAGCGTGACACATCTTCGACAAAATCAGAGATATCTTCCTGAGCCGCTGGCGCAAAGAAACTTTCGAGCCTGACGTATCCGTCTTTCTGCCACTTGTCTCTTTGTGTATCAGTCAACATGCGAAAAGCCTCCTGTTGGAAAGACTGGTTGGTCGGACCCCAATTAGGGCAGTCGGGCGCTGGCTAGTTGCGGTCCACGGAGACGCCCACGCATGTGGGACGGCGATGCTAAGTGCGTTCCGCTCCGACGGATTTTGTCCGGTGAAGCTCGGCGCGAGACTGCCTATGTCATGCTCGGCCGGGTCCAGGGCTTCGGTAAACTGGGCCGGATCAACCGCTTCACCCGGTCCAGCCACGACACGCATCGCTAAAGGCCGGCACCATCCGCTGACCGCCGACCCAGCCATAGCCGCCAAGACCACGGCGCTCTTTCGAGTGCGCGACCTGGTACGGCCTTGACAACGGTAGGGGAAATGCACGCCCCCAGAATAATGCGATGCGCCGCTTGGTCCAAGAACTTGTTCGGTCACGATGATTTCGGAGAAGCCTCCGGCCTTCGCAGCGGAGGCCGACATAATTCCCAGGATGCCACCGCCGATGATCAGAAGTTTCCGAGTCATATCCCGCTGCCCATTTCTTCGGCTACGGGGGCGGGCCAGCTCTCGATCGACGTATGGCTGATGAAGCCAGGATGCTCGGGGTTCGCGCATGGCGCGCGCCCAAGAAGGCTATCGAGGATGCGGCGCGCTCGCCAGGCCAGCAGGCTTAGGTTCGGATCGGCCAGGCCGCGCTGCCCGAGGCTCGCGTTTTGTACGAAGATGCGTCTGTCACGCGGTCCGTCCCAGCTCACCGAAAAATCCTCGCGAATAGCTAATTCATTGTCGATATGCTCCAGCCGGTGCGCGATAGGTTCCAAGAAGTCTGGGATCGCGTTCTCGTAACCGGTGGCCAGCACGACGATATCAGCCCTGACTTCTTCGACCTCGACCATGCCGTGCTGCAGGGTCAGCCTGTGACCCGCGCCGGCGTTGATGCAGTGCGAGACGGTGCAGCCCGGCCGCAGTGTGATGTCGGATCGGTTTGGCTCGAAAAATGCGTGGCGGTAGAGCGCCTGATAGATCGCGCGCAACGTGCTTTCTGAAATGCCGTCCGAGGCAAGCACGAAACGCCGCAGGAGCAGCTTACGCTGCGACTCGCTCATGGCCGCGAAACGATCCGAAAAGCAGGGCATGAACAACTCGTTTGTGAACGGGCTGTTGTCCAGAGGCAGATAGTTTTCGCGCTGCGAGACCCAAGTGATCGAGGCAGGCCGCCGTTCTTTCGGCAGGCCGATAAGATGCAACATCACCTCGGCTCCCGATTGTCCTCCGCCGACCACGCAGACATGCTTTCTCCGCACCTCAGGGTGGATGTGCAGTAAAACAGATGAGTGGAACAGGTTGCGTCCAGTCCAGCCCTGGAACTGAGGCGGAATTTGCGCCTGCTTGCCAATGCCGACCACGACGTCTCTGGCGCCGAGAACCGCCTTATCCGTCCGCACCCGAAACTCGCCGTCAAAGCGGATTTCGCGTACTGTCTCACCGCCACGCACAAGTGGGTTCCTGTGGAAGACCCAGTTCAGGTATTGTTCGAACTCCACTCTGAGCACGGCTTCGAACTGTGCGTTCAGGAAGTGATACAGACGCCCGTTCTCGTGCAGGAAGTTTACGAAAGTGTAGGCTGATCGCGGATTCACTAGAGTGACCAGGTCCTTGAAGTGGCTGACCTGGAGCTCCGAGGAATCGAATGCACTGCCTGGATGCCAGCGGAAGTCGACCTGCCGATCCAGGAACACCGCTCCTTGCCCAACTTGCTCGTGTAGTTGACACGCAAGGCTCAAATTGGACGGGCCAGCACCGATCCCAACGCAAGATAACTCCACTGCTTCCTCCTATAGAGTCTTCCCACTGGACGGCTTGTTCGCGGCGAATATCGGCCACAGCCATTGGGCCCCCTCGCGGACGTTCGGAGCACCGGTCCCGACCGGGTTTGCGAGAATTTGTCCAGCGCGTTCGCGTCGTCGAATGTAGACCGGAGCATTCCAGCGCGGTGAAATCGAGGCGTCATGCCGGCGCCGTGGGGCAACGACGTATGTCTTTCCGTTGGTCTGGATGGCGTCGCCGTCACGCGAGACGCTTTGCAGGCCCATTAAGGTGTTTGAAGCAGGCCCAATCGCCGGCCCGACCATGACGCGCCGGCCTTTCGGCGGCTTGATGGCAGGCGAGAGCGCGGTGTTCACTACGGCGACGGCATTTTCGGTGCGCATGATCATGGACGGCGTCTCGCTGATGCGTTCGCAGAGTCCCATGCATAGGCCGTGCCAGAGAAGGAAACCGTATTAAACAAAGGGTTGGCGGATTTACGATCCTGTCCGAAATCCGACATTGAGGGGGACGCTTCAGGGGGGCGCCCGATTTGCACTTCGGATGTCGCCTTTTCCGAATAGCTAATCGGGCACCCTCTGCATCAGAATACTTCTCTTATGGAGACCAGCACAGCTCATGAACGGACAGTGCAGAACCCTGCGTCTCTGCCGGACAGATCACGATGTGCCGTGTCCATCGAGCTCAGCAGTTGCAAGAGCTCCCAGCTCCTGCCCTATCGTGCTGTTGCACTGGCTCGATCCCTATATCCTCGGAGGCCTCGACATGAAGAGTGACGCAAACTCATGTCCGCCGGGAGGCCTCTCTCATGGGGAAGCAATTCTCTGTGTTGGTGAAGGATCGATGCTCATGCTCAGATGGTCGCGGATGGGCGGATGCCCGGCCTAAGCGCATCGATGAATCTCTGTACAGGTAGCCGGAACAGAATTGGGTATTCTGCCGGTCCAAAGCACGACGCCATTCCATCCCTGCGGCTCAATCCAGGCGGAGGGATGAGGCAGCAGCCTTTTGCGCGCCTACCGGTCGGCCAGGAATGGGAGCCCTCGTAAACGCAGTCCTTCGATGATCGCCGCCGCGGAGCTCCTCAGGCCGTGCCGTGCTCGACACCGGCGACGTCGTGGTCGTCAATCGCCCCGTCGCCGCTGTAGATGAAGCTCGGCCAGTTGGCGGTGACCTTCACTGCTATTCCGCAGTGCCCACCGAGCTCGCACAGGAGGTTCTATCAGGGCGGTCACGGCTGCACTCGTTGTCGGGTCTGCGACAAAGTCGAGATGAGGCACACGGCAGTCAGAGCCATGTCATTGTTGTGAAATGATTTTCTCGTTTGGCACGACACGTGCAAGATTATCCGCAAACGCGCTGCGGCAAGGACTGGGAGCGCTCCGCCAATCTCACGCACTTTGCAAGAGTTTCGTAGTTCAGTGCATCATTTCTGAAGGCAAGGAGAGAATATCATGGCGAGAAAGCGAATGGGCGTGGCGCGGGGCGTAACAGCGGCCATCGTCCTGATTCTGATGGGACAGCAGGCCGTGGCGGCCGAGCTTGCGCAAGCCGCGAGCGTCCAGCAGGCTGGAGCCGCGGTCACGGAATGGCCAAATCCTTGGCAGGTCCGCCTGCGCGCGTTGGGGGTCATTACTGAGGATTCGGGCTACGTCAATGCAGTGCCCGGCTCCGGCCTTTCATATTCGAACACTGTGACGCCGGAACTCGATATCTCCTATTACTTCACGGACAACATCGCCACGGAGCTTATCCTCGGCACCACCTATGCCAACATTGAGGGCCAAGGAGCGATCGGCGCGCTGGGCAATGTCGGCAAGGTTTGGCTTCTGCCGCCCACGCTCACATTGCAGTATCATCTTACCAATTTCGGCGCTTTCAAGCCCTATGTCGGCGCCGGCGTGAACTACACGATATTCTATAACCAGCATGCCGGCAGTGCCGATGCTCTGAAGGTTAATAACACGTTCGGCACCGCGCTGCAGGTCGGGTTCGACTACATGGTGGATCAGCATTGGGGCGTCAATTTCGATGTGAAGAAGCTTTTCCTCAAGCCAGACTTCGACGTCACAGTGGACGGCGCGAAGCAGACGGGAAAGGCGGAGCTCGATCCCTGGTTGATAGGCGCAGGTGTCACCTACCGCTTCTAACAACGAAAGGTGAAGGCGCTGCTGATAGCCGATCGGAATGAAGGGCGCGCCTTGTGCGCCCTTTTTCCGTCGGCCCTGAACGGGCGACACTTGAAGAAGCCATTGTAGAGGGGCGACCGCCTGCTCCTGCGAACCAAGAAGGGTGACCCTGATCAATGCGGGCTCGACTAACGCCTGAAATGGAGGTGTTTAGATGCGCTTCGATCAGGAGGGCTATTGGGTATTGTTGATGGAATGCCAAGGTTAGGGCCTCCGGCATTATTCTCCCGGACGAAATGTTTGAGCTATGCGCCTGGATCGTGTCCCGCGGCGTGGTGTAGCTGGCGGCATTAGTCGCCGTGCTCTCCGGCATGGGCCGGGCTGATCAGCGCGCCACGGCTGGCAGGCTGATCAGGGGATCATCGCTCATCTGGCTGATCGTTTCCAGAGTCATATATCTGGCCCGCTGCACTGCCCATTCATCGTTCTGTTCGAGCAGGATTGCGCCGACGAGGCGCACGACCGTATCGTCGTTCGGGAAGATTCCGACGACCTCGGTGCGCCGCTTGATCTCGCCGTTGAGACGTTCGATCGGATTCGTCGAGTGGAGCTTGGCGCGATGTCCTTGGGGAAGGTCATGTAGGCCAGCACGTCGGGCTCGGCGTCGTCCATGATTGTCGCCAGCTTCGGCACCTTCGGCCGGATCTGGTCGGCGACGGCGCGCCATTGTACGGACGCGGCCTCGGCGTTTCCTGGGCGAAAGCGGTGGCGATGAAGGCTGAGACGACCCTGCGGCCGCTCTTGCCGGAATGGGCCAGCACGTTCCTCATGAAGTGGACGCGGCACCTCTGCCATGTCGCGCACAGCACCTTGGTGACGGCCGCCTTGAGGCCTTAGTGAGCATCGGAGACGACGAGCTTGACGCCGCGCAGGCCCCGACGTGTCAGCTTGCGCAGGAACTCTGTCCAGATCGGCTCGGCCTCCGAGGTGCCAATCTCCATGCCCAGTACAGTACCTCGCGCCGGCCGTCCGCGTTGACGCCGACGGCGATGATAACGGCGACCGAGACGATCCGCCCACCGCGGCGGACCTTCAGGTAAGTGGCGTCGATCCACAGGTATGGCCAATCGCCCTCGATCGGCCGCTCGAGGAAGGCCTTCACCTTCCCGTCGATCTCCTCGCACAGCCGCGAGACCTGGCTCTTGGATATGCCG
>NZ_JAMYQD010000037.1:0-36510 GCF_040320665.1 Mesorhizobium sp. M0626
CCCCCCCCCCCCCCCCCCCCCCCCCCCCCCCCCCCCCCCCCCCCCCCCCCCCCCCCCCCCCCCCCCCCCCCCTTCTTCCCCCCCCCCCCCCCCCCCCCGCCGGCCCGCGGGGCCAAGGGTGCTGTCGGCGCGCTGCGAGCGACATTCAATTTCGGCCATAAGGGGCGGGTCTATTCGGACCTGCCCCTTTTCGCTGTTGCCTTGGCTTGACCGGCTCTTGCCGTGTTAGCATCGAACCAACGAAACCAGCCCCAGGAAGGCATGAGCCCGTCCCCGCAACTGATTGCCGAATGGCCGTTGTCGCCGTCAGCGACACTCGGGTCCGCCGTGCGCTCCAAGGGGATCGAACGTGAAGTCAGAGCCCGGCTGCCATGGGCAGTCAGGAAGCACGTCAAGGCCGAGACGGGGCGCATCGCATTGCGAATGTCGAGATCCGAAGCGGAAGCGTTCAAGGCCGCCTCTGCCAGTATCTCCAAAACACTGGAGGGAGTGGAGGCGCTGCCTGTGCTTCCACGCGAGGTCGAGGATATCCTTACGATCTCTTCGCGCGAGCGCCACAAATGGCTCAAGGACGGTCGGCTGCAAAGCACCGGCACACGCACCGTCAAGATGCGTGGGCGATCAAAGTCTGTCACCTTCCACGTTTTCGACCCGCGCCACATCGAGGACGTCCTGGACCGCGATTTGGCAACCGTGTGGAGAGAGCAGGATGTCCAGGAAGTCGCCGAGAACAGGCGGCGCGGCGCGGGCAAGGCCGCGTTGACGCGCGCGGGAAAGGGCACTGGCCAAGCGCGCACTGCGAGGAACGCCCGGGACACGGAGGGCCCGCCGCCCGGACTGAAGGGCTGGGATGCGTTCGAGGACGAAGGCCTGCTGCGATAATGATGCTGGTGCTTGCCCTTGTCCTTCGTGCGGGGCGAGCCTCCGCCTCAGCGCATCAATCCCGCTGCCCGCAGCGCGTCCTCGATGACCTTGGTGATCCCGCCCGCCGGACCGCCTGGCGGATTGACAGGCTCCGGGGCCGGATCGACACGGACAGCTCGCGGTTTTTCCTTCGGCGAGAAAGGCTGCAATGCAGTGCCTGAAGCGGCCTTGGCTTTCGCCGTGCGTCGTACCTCTGGCTTCGTCAGCCCCCAGAAACGGGCGATGTGGCGCGTCGAGGAAATCCCGGCATCCAGCATGAACGGCCCTGCTTTGCCGAGAGCATTGTCGCCGCTCGCCTGCAATGGCGTGCCATGGCCCATGCCGGCAATGCTGTATGCCTCGACCACGTCGCGGCCTTTGCCATCGGACCAGACTTTGCGGCTCTGACCGTCGACCTTTTCCGTGCGTGTCGGCGCTTGGGCGAGGCCGTGCACGCCCTGCCATTGCGCCAGCACCGCGCCGGCATTGGAAGGCACCACGGTCGTGTCGGCCGAGCCCTGCCAGATCGAAATCCTCGGCCACGGCCCCTTGTGCGGCGAAGCCTCCCGCAACAGACGCTGCAGGTCGGTTCTGGACGGGCCGCCATGGCCACGCATGCGGTCGAAGGCTTCGGGGATGGTCGAGGCGCTGCCATAGGCAAGCCCGGCAATGATCGCGCCACCGGCAAACACGTCCGGGTAGGTCGCCAACATCACCGCCGCCATGGCGCCGCCAGCGGAAAGGCCGGTGACGAATATCCGCTTGCGGTCGAGACCGTGAGTGACCACCGCCGCCTCGATCATCTGGCGGATGGACAGCGCCTCGCCGCCGTCGCGGCTTATATCGCCTGGCACGAACCAGTTGAAGCAAAGATTGGCGTTGTTGGCGCGCTGCTGCTCGGGGAAAAGCACGGCAAAACCCTGATCGGCAGCAAGTTCGGTCCAGCCGGAACCATGGTCGTAGCCGGCGGCAGTCTGGGTACAGCCATGCAGCACCACGACCAGCGCCGCCTGCTTCGGCAGGTTTTCAGGAAGATAAAGCCGCGCACGCAAGGCGCCCGGATTGGACCCGAACCCTGTCATCTCGGACAGGTGATCGTCCTTGCTCTGTCCTGCACCGGCTGGCCGGCGGCGCATCGCGCTCAGCCGGGCGATCGTATCGGATATGTCTCGCAAATTGGTATCCTTGCGCGCCGGAATGGGCAGACTCGTGCACACAACGCACACGCAGCAATATCGTTGCTGCACTGCACAATAACAAGCGGCACGGCCGATTAAATGACCGGTGGATCACAGGATCCGCTGCACAGCTTGTAACGACGAGCGCAATTTTGCCCCGGCTGACCTCTGGTCAGTCAGCCGGTCGAGGGCGGCAGGCGCTGGCTCACCAGCGCTGATGCACGTAGGGCTTGATGTTCTCATCGTAGACCGCCTTCACCTTGGCCATCAACTCGGAGGATAACGGCGCAAGCTCAGCCGCTTCCGCATTGGAAACCGCCTGCGCTGGATTGCGGGCGCCGGGAATGACAACCGTCACCGCATCGAACATCAGGATCCAGCGCAGCGCGAATTTCGCCATGGTGGTGTCGCCTGACACCAGCGGCCGCACCTTCTCGACCGCCGCCAGCCCGACCTCATAGGGCACGCCCGAAAACGTCTCGCCGACATCGAAGGCTTCGCCATTCCTGTTGAACAGGCGATGGTCGGTGGTCTCGAACTTGGTGTCCGCCCTGAACTTGCCGGACAGCAGGCCGCTGGCCAGCGGCACGCGGGCGATGACGGCGACATCGTTCTTTTTCGCCTGGTCGAAGAACAGCTCGGCCGGGCGCTGGCGGAAGGCGTTGAAGATGATCTGCACGCTGACGAACGCCGGGATATTGCATCGCCTTCAGCGCCTCTTCGACGCGCTCGACGCTGACGCCGTAGTTGCGGATCTTGCCCTGCTCGGTGAGCTTGTCGAGACGCTCGAACACCTCCGGATGATAGTAGAGATCGGTCGGCGGGCAATGCAGCTGCACCAGGTCGAGCGTGTCGGTCTCGAGGTATGTCAGGCTGCGGTCGATCCAGCCGGTGAGGTTCTCGACGCTGTAGCCCTCGACCGTCTGCTTCGGCAGCCGCCGTCCGGCCTTGGTGGCGATGAACGGGCGCGCGCCACCGCGTTCCTTCATAACCCGTGCGATCAGCTTTTCCGAACGGCCGTCGCCATAGACGTCGGCGGTGTCGAGGAAGCTGACGCCGGCATCGAGCGCGGCATGCAGGGCGGCGACCGCATCGTCGTCATTGACCTCGCCCCAGGCGGCGCCGATCGCCCAGGCGCCGAAGCCGATCTCGCTGACTGATCTGCCGGTACGGCCAAATTTCCGTGACTGCATTTTGCTTCCTGACTTGCGGCTTTGATGACGGTTCTGATTTCGGGAGCCTCATACCGCATGGCAACGCGATTGACATCCCTCTTCCTGGGATTTACCAGACTACAGGGTTGTATGACAACCCGGCAAGATTGCAACAATTTGGAGCCGGGAGGAACATGTCGCTGATGCGCCAACTTTATCTCGGCGGGGTCGCCGGATGAGCAGTCGGTCAACCGTGGTTGGCTCCCTAATCGTGAACAGCCTTGTCGCGCAGATCCTCGAAGCGGGCATAGCTTTTGGTCAGATGGCTGCGCATGGCGCGGCGCGCGGCGTTGACGTCCCTGGCTTCGATGGCCCCGAGAATGGCGCGATGCTCGCGCTGCATGCGGTCGAGATATTTTTCCCGCTCATCCTCGGTCATGCGGTCGAGCCGCGTCCAATGGCGCGGTACCATGGCGCTGCCGAACGTGTCGAACAACCGGGTGAAATTCGGGTTCTGCGTCGCCGCCAGAATGGCGCGGTGGAAACCAAAATCCTCTTCCGAGCCGGAGCCGCCGGCGCGCACCGCCGCGTCCAGCGCGTCGAGCCGCGCGCTCATCTGTTGAAGCGCCGCCTCGCTGCGCCGTTGGGCCGCAAGGCCGGTCGCTTCCACCTCGATGCCCATGCGCAGTTCGAGCACGCGCAGCACCTCGTCGATCGATTCGAGATCGTCGGGCAGCACGGAAAACGTCTTCGGCGGCGGATCCTTGGCGACGAAGGCGCCGAGCCCCTGGCGCGTGGTGATCAGCCCGCGCGCACGCAGCGCCGCCAGCGCCTCGCGCACCACGGTGCGGCTGACGCCTGTGGCAGCAACAATCTCCTGCTCGGTCGGCAGCCGCTGCCCCGGCGCAAGGTCACCGGATTCGATCTGCGCAATCAGCGTGTTGACCAGACCCGTCCGCAGGTTGGGCGCCTGCGGTATGGCGTCGAAAGTCATGGGCTCCGCCATCAGCGCGACTCCGGTTCGATTCTTGTTCAAAGGATTGCATCGACAGGTGCTCGCCGCAAGGTGACGAAAGGTGAGCCCGCCGGTGTGGGTCCAAGGAGAATTACATGAAAAAACCCGAGGATTGCGTGAAAGAACGCATCGGCTTCATCGGCCTGGGCAGTATGGGCGCCGGCATGGCCGACAATCTGCTGCGCAAGGGCTGGCCGCTGACGGTGCATGTCCACCGCAGCCGCACGGCCGCCGACCGGCTGATCGCCGCCGGCGCCACCGAAGCGCCAAGCCCGCGCGCGCTCGCCACCGCGAGCGACATCGTCATCCTGTGCGTCACCGGTTCGCGCGAGGTCGAAGCGCTGGTCAAGGGCGCAGACGGGCTTGCTGCGGCCAAGACGCCGCTGCTGATCATCGACTGCTCGACCTCCAATCCGTCATCGACGACAGCGCTTGCCGCCGACGTCGCGGAGCAGGGGATGACGCTGATGGACGCGCCGCTGGCGCGCACGCCCAAGGAAGCCACCGAGGGCAAGCTCGACGTCATGGTCGGCGGTGCGGCCGAGGTCGTCGCCCGAGCGCGGCCGGTGCTCGAAGCCTTCGCCGCGCGTGTCGTCCACACCGGCCCGACCGGCAGCGGCCACACCATGAAGCTGCTCAACAATTTCGTCTCGATGGGTTATTCCGCGATCTATTCCGAAGCGCTGAGCTTGGGTGCCAAGGCCGGGCTGACGCCCCAGGTCTTCAACAGCGTCATTTCCGGCAGCCGCATGGATTGCGGCTTCTACCAGGCCTTCATCGACTTCGTCCTCAACCGCAACGAAAACGCCCAACGCTTCGCCATCGCCAACGCGCTGAAGGACATGACCTACCTCGCCTCCTTCGCCCAGGCCGCCGGCATCGCCAACCCGATCGGCGCGGCGGTGCGCAATGGGTTCGCCACGGCTGTTACCACAGGCCATGGCGAGAAGTTCGTGCCGGCGCTGTCGGATATTGTGGCGGGGCTGAATGGAGTGTCGCTGGTGGAGCCGTCAGCTGGGTGAGGGGCGGATCGATAAGGCGCGGCAAACGCGTATTCGAGCGTAAGTCAACTGTAGCGTACGCTGGTCGAGCGCGGCGGCTCCGTTCGGAGCGCGCCGAAGACTGCTTCGCATGGCTCACGACAAGCGCCTTACATATCGGCGGATTGGTGAAGCCAGTCTCGCCCAAGCAGAAGGTGAAGCGACTCCTAAACAAGCGAAAAAAGAAGTAGGCTCTCGGCTGGGAGGACTACTAATGGCGCAAGAAACTTTCACTAAGGAATCGTTTTGGGCCGAGCTGGATAAACTTGGCGAGAGTGAAGTGCGGACACGTGTCGTCACCAAGCGATATGGCGAAGTTGGACACAAGCGAGCCCTTGCAGAAGACTGGCTTCAAGATTTGGACCGCAATCGTGCGTCGCTCTCCAATTTGGAACAGATACGCATTGCCCGAAGCGCAAAAAACGCCGCATGGGCGGCAGCTGTTGCAGCAATAATCGCTGCGGTTTGCGCCATTGTGGCTATTGTTGTTGTCCTTTAGCCAGAAGCCTTTTTGGCAAGCTTCCTTTTCTTCGCAGCGGTCAAGGGTTTTGGCTTCTGCGGCATCTTCGGCAAGCGGCGCAACACCTCGTCGCGCTTTTCCTGGTCTTTGTCTTTGGGGGTATCAGGCATGGAAGATAAATTTCGCAATTTGAATTTTGATCCGAGAAGTATCCCGCTTCGTCACCTACAAACAATCGGCCTCGCCTGTGCGGCCTACGCGCAGACCGAAGACCATTTGCAAATGGCGATAGCCGGATGCCTTGGCGTTGACGCTGAGCTTGGCTGGGCTGTTACAAGCCATATGACGGCGCCTCTCCGGGAGAACGTTTTAAAATCCGTCGCAGAAATCAAGCTCGACGATCTAGATGACTTAGACAAGCTCGACGAGCTGATCGAACTGGTAGGTAAGGCGGCCGAAAAGCGAAACAATATCGCGCATAACCTTTGGTGCACCGATGAGCGCACGCGTGAAGTCTTTGTCGTCAAAACGAGCGCAAGAGGTAGCGTTCGCGCTGACATGATCCCAATGCCGCTACCCAAGCTCAGGGAAGACGCGGACTTCATTTACGAAGCGGGAATAGAACTGTTCCGTTTTCTCATGGCCAAAAATCTTATTCCTGCGCTTCCGTCTGCTGACCGCCCGCGCTTCCATAAGACCAAGGCTGCGCGAAAGAAACGCATTAAAACGTAGATGCTCGTCGATGCCCGCCCTCGTTGAATTTGGTTCTATCCTCTTTTTGACTGGTGTCTCTCATGACCTCAAATCCTGACCCCTTGCGCAGCATAGGCGTCGCACTTTCAAATTGGTCGTTGGTAGAAATACAGATAGCCAATCTGTTCATGGCGGCGGCTGATATGAGAACCCAACAAAAAGCATATGCCGTTTTTGACGCGATCATCAGTTTCGATACACGACTGGCAATCTGCGACCGGCTGATGTCCTTAGAAGACATCGATGAGATTGAAGCTACCATGTGGGCGCAGCTCTCTGCGAAACTCTCTAAGTCTTACAGAAAACGACACGAGCTGGCGCATTTCTCGGCGAAGTTCGATGATACCGGTGACACCTGTATCGGCATAACGCCGTTTTTTAACTGGACCAAATTCGCACCAGAACTGATAAAGTTCTTACTGTTTTAGATATTCGCGAGCGATCCAAGAAATTTATAGATCTGCATATGGCCGTGGGATGGTTCAAGGATCGGGCGTTTTTTCGCCACGCAGGATCGCCTCTGCCAGATCAGCCAGAACCCGCCCTCGTTCCTCTAATTCGGGCTTTAGCAATCCAGAGGATAGAAGCGAAGAAACACCAAAGCCCGCCATCTCTGGAGTAATCTGAATTTTCGGTGCCGACCTGGCCTATTATTTCGCGGCGACAGGCCGACACCAATGGCATAACTCCTATCCCTCGGTTTGCTTGCGGATAGCCTTCCTTGCCTTGAATGCCGCACCGGAGGTGCGACCTCCGGCACAGGCGCTGCCGCTTCACTCTCGAGCAGATCAGGCGCGCCTGTAGGCTGGCGAGCACCAACCCATCCATGTCAAACCGCAAGATCGGTCGAGCGCGACATATCAGACGGCGCCTATCTGGTGTCGCCACGCAGGACGAGACGTTGATGACGGCACTTGAAAACTACCATGCCCGGATGCAGCGGGTGCTGGACCACATAGACCAGCATCTGGACGGCGATCTGGGCCTGGAAGCGTTGAGCGGCGTCGCGGCGTTCTCGAAATACCATTTCCACCGGCAGTTCACGTCAACCTTCGGCTTGTCCGTGCATCGCTATGTCCAGCTCGCCCGCCTGAAGCGCGCTTCGTACCGGCTTGCCGAGAGCGACGCCCAAAGCGTCACCGACATAGCGATGGATGCCGGTTACGACGCACCGGATGCCTTCGCCCGCGCCTTTCGGCAACGGTTCGGACAATCGCCTTCGTCGTTCCGGAAGTCTCCCGACTGGGGGGCGTGGCTCATGGCCTTCGGGCCGCTCGACAAAGCAAGGACCACGCTCATGCAGATAATCTTCGAACCCGCCGACGTGATGATCCGCGATGTGCCCCCGACGCCGGTGGCGATCATGGAGCATCGCGGCGACCGGGCGACGCTCCAGGACACCATCCAGCGCTTCATCGCCTGGCGCAAGGCGGCCGGCCTCTCGCCCCACACAAGCCCGACCTTCAACATCTTCCGTTCCGAAAGGGAGCCGGCGAACCCGGCCGATTACAGCATGGATATTTGTGCCGGAACCGACCTGCCGGTAGAAGGCGGGCCGATCGAGGACGCGCAGATGAAGGCCGGCGTGATCCCCGGCGGACGCTGCGCGGTGCTGCGCTATCCCGGCAACACCAACAATCTCGAGCCCGCAGCGCTCTACCTCTACCGCGAATGGCTTCCGGCCAGCGGCGAGGAGGCGCGCGACTTTCCGATCTATTGCCAGCGACACTTTTCGTCGAACGGACCGGTGCGCGAGGTGGTGCTTGAGCTGTTTTTGCCGCTGAAATAGCGCGGTGGGTGGCGGCCTATCTCCGGCCCTGAGCTGGTTGAGCCGACGACCGAGTGAAATCTGATATGGCGCTCCCCCACTCCGTCTCGGCTTCGCCGAGCCACCTCTACCCCCACATTCGTGGGGGAGAGGAAACCCAAGCTTTGAAGGGCTGCGATGTCGGAGATTGGCATTTCCTCATCCCCCATGAAATGGGGGGTCCGAAGGACGGGCGAGACCCGTGGCTCGCCCCGGCAAGGTGGCTCGGCGAAGCCGAGACGGAGTGGGGGTCAGCGCCGCCATAGGCGATTGGCCCAGCGCGCGGATAAGGCAAGGCTATCCCTAAGCCTGCCCGCGCACAGCCTTCCGCAACCGCGAATGCCGTACCGGAGACGCCGCCTCGGGCCCCGGCGCTATCTCCGCAGCTTCCCCCTCATGCAACCCCACCCGCAGCGCCGCGCCCGCCAGATGGTCGCGCATCGCCGCTTGCGCTCCTTCGGCGTCGCCGGCACGGATCGCTCTCAGGATGCGCTCATGTTCGCCGAGCGTGATGCGGGCCATGTCGTCCGACTTTTGCTGGTTGCCGGCGGCGAGAATGCTTTCGCGCACCCGCTCGGACACGAAGACCAGGAATTGGCCCATGTAGGAATTGCGCGTCGCCTCGGCGACGGTGCGGTGGAATTCGAGGTCGCTGCGCAGCCAGGCGACGCTGCCATAGGGGGCGGCGCGCATGCCGGACAGCGCATCGCCCATGGCTTTGAGATCGGCGTCGCTGCGCCGTTTTGCGGCAAGGGCCGCCGCCTGCACTTCGAGGATGCCACGCAGTTCGAACAGATTGCGAAACGAGTCGGCGCGCTGCAGCGTCTCATGGTCGATGGTCAGCACCGTCGGGTTGTTGCTCTCGACCACGAAGGCGCCGCGCCCCTGCTGCGACCAGATGCGGCCTTCCGAGCGCAGCCGCGCGATCGCCTCGCGCACGACGTTGCGGCTGACGCCGAATGTGGTCGCCAGCGCCTGTTCGGTCGGCAGTTGGTCACCCGGCTTCAGCCGGCCTTGCGCGATCTCGCGCGAGATGGAACTGGCCACCAGAGTGGAGAGGTGTGGGCCGCGATTGACCTTGTCGAGTTTCAGCGTCATCGCTCACCTATAGTCGACGGCGGGTGCGGACGCCAGAATGCGGCCGTTGCTGAGAATGTGGCGCGGGTCGAATGCGTCCTTGATGCCGGCGGCGAGGTCGAGCGTCACCGGATCGATGCGTTCGAGGAACGCCTTCTGCTTGACCCGGCCGATGCCGTGCTCGGCGCTGATCGAGCCGCCATAGCGATCGACGACGGTGAAGATCTCGGCTTCCGCCTGCTCGAACAGATGTTCCATCGCCTCGGTGCCCATGCCTTCCGGCGGCACGACGTTGAGGTGGATGTTGCCGTCGCCGACATGGCCGTAGGTGACAGCCAGGGCGTCGGGCCGGGCTTTCTCCAAGGCGGCCAGCGCATCGGTGACGAAATCGGCAAGCCTGGAGATCGGCACCGACACATCGGTGCGCAGGTAGCGCCCGCCCCTGCCTTGCCGCTCGACCATGATCTCGCGGTAGAGCCACAACCGCTCACCTTGAGCCCTGGTCGAAGCGATGACGCCGTCCTCGACGATGTCCTCGACGCTGCCGAGAAACCCCAGCAGCATATCGGAGAGGTCGATCAGCCCGCCCGACGACACCTCGATCAGCACATAGACGGGATAGGGCTGGCTGAGCGGATCGGGAAAATCCTGGCCTTCGCGCATGGTGATCTCGATGCCGCCGCGCAGGATCAGTTCGAAGGCGGTGAGCAAATCGCTGCAATCGCGCCGCGCCCTTGCATAGAGTGCCATCGCGTCCTCGACGGAGCGCAGGCCAACCAGCGCGGTTTCGATCTGCGTCGGCTTGGGGAATAGTTTCAGCGCCGCCGCGGTGACGATGCCGAGCGTGCCCTCCGAGCCGATGAAGATCTGCTTCAGATCATAGCCGCGATTGTCCTTGCGCAGCACTTTCAGCCCGTTCCAGATGCGGCCGTCGGCCAGCACCACTTCGAGGCCAAGCACCAGGTCGCGCGTCATGCCGTAGCGCAGCACGTTGAAGCCGCCGGCATTGGTGGCGACATTGCCGCCGATGCGGCAGCTGCCCTGCGCGCCGAAAGTGATCGGCAGCAGGCAGTCGCTCGCTTCGGCGGCGCGCTTGGCGTCCTCGAGAATGCAGCCGGCCTCGACCACCATGGCGAAGTCGGTCGGGCTGATCGAGCGAATCTTGTTCATGCGCTCCAGCGAGATGACGATCTCGCCGCCATCCGCCGCCACTGCGGCGCCGACGAGCCCGGTCAACCCGCCTTGCGGCACGACCGGAATGCGCTCGGCATGGCAGAACCGCATCAGCGCCGACATTTCCTCCACCGAAGAGGGCCGCGCCACGGCCAGCGGCCGGCCGAAATGATCGCCCGACCAATCGCGGCTGTAGCGCGCCAGATCCTCTTCGTCGGTCAGCAGCCCGCCATTCGGCAGCAGGCCGGCCAGGGCTGCGATCTGCGATGCGGAGGTTGGCGGCACGGCATTCATGGATTGGCTCTGGGCCCCTCGGCAAAACGACTGGACAAATACCGGCGTTGTCGTGTTATCATACAACCCTGATTGAGAACATCAAGCGAGGCCATCTTACCGCCAAGCGTTCGATGTGGATGATCAGACTCGCAAATCACAGAATTCGGAGGACTTCCCCAATGAGCGACGCCCCGGGCTTTCGCTATATGCACACCATGATCAGGGTGCTCGACCTCGACAAGTCGATCGCCTTCTACACCGAGGTGCTCGGCATGACCCTGCTGCGTCGCGACGACTACCCCGGCGGCAAGTTCACCAACGCCTTTGTCGGCTATGGCCCCGAGGACAAGGAAGCCGTCGTCGAGCTGACGCTGAACTGGGGCCGCGACGAACCCTACGAGATCGGCACCGGCTTCGGCCATCTGGCGCTCGGCGTCAACGACATCTACGCCGTCTGCGCCGAACTGGAAAAGCGCGGCGCCAAGATCCCGCGCAAGCCCGGCCCGATGCAGCACGGCACCACCCACATCGCTTTCGTCGAAGACCCCGACGGCTACAAGATCGAGCTGATCGGCCTCGACACGATGTGATCCGATCGGGCCGGACCGCATCGGCCTCGCGCCGATGCGGTCCCGTCCTGTCCGCGCTTGCCTGGGAGGCGGGATCACTTGATGACCGCGATCTTGCTGCGGTCGATGGTAATGGCGACGGCAGCGATCAGCACCGCGCCGAACACCATGTTTTCCAGGAAGATATTGACGCCGACAAAGGTCATGCCGATGCGCACGATCGAGATGATCAGCGCGCCGACCGCCGTGCGGGCAACGCCGCCGAGCCCGCCGGTGATCGCCGTGCCGCCGACAATGACGGCGGCGATGGCCGGCAGCAGCAGCTGGTTGGCCAGCACCGGCGAGCCGCTCGACAGCCTGGCTGCCAGCACGACGCCGGCGATGGCCGCGAGCATACCCGACGCGGCAAAGGCGATGATCTTGGTGCGGTCGACATTGATGCCCGCCGCCCACGCCGCCGGCTCGCCGGCGCCGACCGCAATCGCCTGGCGGCCGAAGCGTGTGTAGCGCAGCGCCAGAAAGGCGGCGATGCCGATCACCGTCGAAATCAGCACCACCACGGGAATGCCGGCGACAGTGGCGTTGATCCAGGCGGTGTTTTCGCGACCAGCCTCCTCGATGGTGATGGCGCGGCCATTGGAGACCCAGAGCGCCAGGCCGGTGACCACGCCGCCGGTGGCGAGCGTCGCGACGAAGGACGGCACGCGCAGCTTGACGTGGACGACACCGCTCAACACGCCGAAGGCGAGCCCCGACAGGATCGCCACCGGAAAGGCGGCGAGGCCGAGCGACGGCAGCAATTGCGCCAGGATGACGCTGGCTAGTGACGCCACCGCCTGGATCGACAAATCGATGCCGCCGAGCAGAATGGCGAAGGTGACGCCGGTCGCCAGGATGAACAGCACGGCGGTGTTGGCAAACAAAAGCGCCACGGTTTCGCCGGTGAGGAAGCCGGGCGCGGCGATCTCGATGATCAGCAGCAGGCCGACCAGCAGGATCAGCGGAATGGCGCCTTGCGTCCACTTGCCCTCGAAAACCTGCCTGATGGAGAACGCCTCATTCATCGGTTCACACCATTGCCCTGAGAAGATCGACCTGGTTCGGCTTGTTGCCCGGACTGGCATCGAAGCGCGCGGTGATTGCACCGTCGCGCATCACCAGCACCTGGTGCGACAGACCGATCGTTTCCTCCAGCGTGTCGGAAATCAAAAGGATCGCCACGCCTTGCGCCGAGAGATCGCGCACCAATTCGTAGACCTCCTCCTTGGCGCCGACATCGAGGCCGCGTGTGGGATGGTCGAGCACCAGGATGCGCGAGCCCGCCGTCATCCAGCGCGCCAGCACCACCTTCTGCTGGTTGCCGCCGCTGAGCTTGCGGCAGGCGGCATCGGGACCGGGCGCCTTGATGCGCAGCCGCTTGATCCAGTCGGCGGCAAGCCGGCGCTCCTTGCCATAGTCGATGGCGCCATGGCGCATGACGCTGGAGAGATCGGCCAGCGAAATGTTCTCCGCGATCGACAGGAACATCACCAGCCCTTCGAGCCGGCGCTCGCGCGGGACATAGCCGATGCCCTTGCGCACAGCCGGCTCCGGCGAGGAGAAGCGCACGGCATCGCCGGCGATTTTCATCTCGCCGGCATCATGCTGGACGAAGCCGCCAACGGTGCGCGTCACCTCCTCGCGGCCGGAGCCGACGACGCCGGCAATGCCGACAATCTCGCCGGCCCGGATCGAGAGATCGACGCCGTGATAGTAACCGTTGGCGCCAAGCCCCTTGGCCTCGACCATCACGATATCGCGCGGCGCGAGCTGGCGGGCCTCGCGGTAATATTCGGCCTGCAGGCCGCGCCCGACCATGATCTCGTGCAGCTCCGGCGCGGTGACTTCAGCTGCGCGGTGCTCGGCGACGACCGCGCCGTCCTTCATCGTGTAGACACGGTCGGAGATGTTGAGCACCTCGTCGAGGCGGTGCGAGACGAACACAAAACTGGCGCGGGATTTAAGCGAGCGCACCCGCGCGAACAGCACCTCGATATCAGCGGCGTTGAGCACCGAGGTCGGCTCGTCGAGCAGGATGAGCAACTGCCGCTCGACCACTTCCTCCAAGGTCAGCGCCTTGGCGAGCTCGACCATCTGGCGTGCGGCGAAGGTGAGTTCGGAGGTGCGCGCGGTGACGTCGATGTCGATGCCGATCTTGGCCAGTTGCCGCCGCGCCGCCGCGTTCATGGCGCGCCAATTGACGAGGCCGAAGCGGGTGAAGCGGTCCTCTTCGCCGAGATAGATGTTTTCGGCAACCGTCAGGTTCAGCACCAGCGACTGCTCCTGGAACACCATGCCGATGCCATGCCTGGCCGCATCACGGGCGTTGCGCATGCGCAGCTGTTCGCCATCCAGCGTGAGCGAGCCGCCATCCGGCCGGTAGCCGCCGGCCAGCACCCGCATCAGCGTCGACTTGCCGGCGCCGTTCTCGCCGATCAGCCCGACAACTTCATTGGGCCGCACCTCGATGGAGACGTCGCGCAGCGCCTGGACGCCGGGGAAATTCTTGATGATGTTGGACGCCTGCAGCATGGCGTTCACTTGACGATTTTCAGGCGGACACGGTCGAGCGACAGCGCCACCGCGGCGATGATCATCAGACCCTGCACCGTCTGCTGGATGTAGGGCGAGATGCCGAGCAGGATCATGCCATTGGCAAGCACGGTGACGATCAGCACACCGATCAGCGTGTTGACGACGCCGCCCTCGCCGCCGGTCAAAGCGGTGCCGCCGACGACCACTGCGGTGACCGCTGCAAACAGCCTGCCGTCGCCGATGACGGCGTGCGACTGGCCTAGCTGTGCCGCGGCCAGCACGCCGGCAATGCCGAAGAAGAAACCGGCCAGCGCAAAAGCGGTGATGCGCACGCGCACGACATTGACGCCGGAGAGCTTGGCGACATCCTCATCACCGCCGATCGCCAATATGTGGCGGCCGAGCTTGGTGTGATACTGGATGACAGTGGAGAGCAGGAAGGCGCCGAACGCGACCCAGACCGCCACCGGAAGGCCGAGGAAACGGTGCAAGGCCAGGTCGCGGATCGAGGCGTCGTTCAGCTTGATGGCCGTGCCGCCCAGCATATAGACCGACAGGCCGAGGCCGATGAACCACATGCCGAGCGTGCCCATGAAGGACGGGATGCGCAGCATGGTCTGGACGAGACCGCTGACGAAGCCCATGGCGGTGCCGGCGGCGATGGCAGCGAGCACCGCCCACCAGCCATAGTCGTTGCCGTTGCCGTCATTGGCGGCGAGCAGCACAAGCACCATCGCCGCCACCGAAAGCGTGCCTTCGACTGCAAGGTCGATGCTGCCCATCAGGATGATGAAGGTCAGCCCCATGGCCAGCGTCAGCGGCACGGCGGCGGAATTCGCAAGCCGCACCAGATTGCGCAGCTCGATGAAATTGGGATTGGCAATGGCGATGAGTGCGCAGAGTACAATCAGCACCGCCAGCGGCGCCAGGCTGCGCCAGCGCCTGCCGCCCAGGAATGTCGCGATGCGGCCGGGGAACGATGTCATGGGCGTCGTCCGCTCGATGTCCGAAACGGACTTCAGGGGTTCTGTATGGATTGTCAAGAAACCGCTTCCCGTCTGCTGGTGACAGCCGTCGCGACAAGGGGATCGCGACGGCTGCGGGAGGAAGCGGGCCGCCAGGGAGTTGCAGCCCACTCCGATGGATCAGGTGCGGATTGCTCCGGTGACCCGGCCCCACAGATCGTTCCAGTCGATCTCGGGCTTCGCATCGACATTGGTCTTGTAATATTCCTCGACATTGTCGTGCGAGATCAGCACCGCCTTGCCGTAGAACTCACGGTGCTCCGCGGGCTCCTTGGTTGGGTCGAACTTGCCGATCTTGGCGTTGTAGCCGATGGCCAGACCCATGCCGCCCTGCCAGAACGGATCCGAAGTGACGGTGCAGGCGAACTCGCCGGTGCGCACCGCATCGACCGCCGTCTTGATGCCGTCGACGCCGACGATCGGCACCTTGCCGGCGAGATTTTCGGCACGCAGCGCTTCCAGAGCGCCCGAGCCCATATCGTCATTGGCCGCCCAGATGCCCTTGATGTCGTCGCCGAAGCGGGTGAGCAGATTGCCCATCAGGTCGAAGGCTTCGGTCGACTTCCAGTTGGCGACCTGGAAGTCGAGCAGCTTGATGTCCGGGTTGGCAGCAAGGGCTGCGTCGAGGCCCTTCTTGCGCTCGATCGCCGCCGTGGTCGAGATCAGGCCGCCGAGCGCTACGATGCCGCCCTTGCCGCCAATGGTCTTGAACAGGATCTCGGCGATGGTCTTGCCGCTGTCGATGCCGTCGAACTCGATATGCGAGACATAGTTCGGGTTGAAATCCTTCGGGTGCAGATCCCCAGGCTTGTTCCACTGCGTCACCACATAGGCGCCGGCCTTGGCGCAGGCCTCGACGATCGGGCGCGCATCGGGCGTGTCGTTGGGATCGGAATTCAGCACCATGTTGCCGCCGGTCTTGGCCAGCATCGCCTTGATGTCGGCAATGCCCTTCTCGCTGTTGCCTTCCGAAACCAGCGTGACGTGCTCCAGCCCGGCCCATTTGGCATACGCTTCGGCGCCGGTCTTCCACACCGCGTGATAGGGGTTGGACAGCGAGCGGATCGACGTCACCAGTGTCGGCTTGTCCTGCGCGCGCAACACGCTCGGCATGGCGAGTGCCGCCACGCCGGCGGTGGCGCCCATCATCAGCGTGCGCCGGTTGACCGCAAAATTCTTCGTGTCGTTCATACCTCGAAACCTCCCGATTGAATTCTGTTCCGCCCGGCATCTTGCGCAGGGAGCGCGGCCGGGACCTCCTGGTGAGGATCATCAAGCTCCTCCACTTGTACGACAACCCTTCAACACGATAACCATACCCTTTCTCTTGACGTGGCACAAGCGACTTGAGATCGTCGCGCGCAAGAGGAAGGGGCGGTGATTTTCATCGCCCGCCGGAGCATGATCCCTAGAAGTGGGAACCGGTTTTCTCGGACAAATCGAGAAACCGTTTTGTCCGGAGATCATGCTCCAACAAAGAGAACCCGGGAGTGGAAATGACGGATTACATCATTGTCGGCGGCGGTTCGGCTGGCTGCATTCTGGCCGCCCGGCTGAGCGAGGACCCGGACGTGTCCGTCATGCTGCTCGAGGCCGGTCCGCCCGACACCGATCGCTACATCCATCTGCCGGTCGGCTTCTTCAAGATGACGTCGGGGCCGCTGATCTGGGGCTATGACACCGCGCCCGGCAAGGAAATCGACGGCCGCACCATGGTCTATCCGCAAGCCCGCGTGCTGGGCGGGGGCTCCTCGATCAACGCCCAGGTGTTCACCCGCGGTTGCCCGCAGGATTATGACGGCTGGGCGGCTGACGCCGGCTGTGCCGGCTGGAGCTATGCCGACGTGCTGCCCTACTTCGTCCGCTCCGAGGGCAACGACACTTTTGCCGATGCGCAGCATGGCATTGACGGCCCGCTCGGCGTCTCCAGCGGCGCGCCGCATCCGCTGACCCGCATCTTCGTCAAGGCGGCGCAGCAGGCGGGCCTTCCTTTCCGCGCCGACTTCAACGCCGGTGAGCAGGCGGGCGCCGGCTTCTACCAGACGACGACGCGTCGGGGGAAACGCTCGAGCACGGCGGTCGCCTATCTGAAGCCGGCGCTCGGCCGCAAGAATCTGACGCTACGCACCGACGCCTCCGTCAGCCGCATCGTGGTCGAGAACGGCCGCGCCATCGGTGTCGAGATCATCGTCAATGGCCGCACCGAACTGCTCCGCGCCGAGCGCGAAGTCATCGTCGCCGCCGGCGCCATCGGCTCGCCGAAATTGCTGATGCTGTCCGGCATCGGCCCGGCCGTGCATCTCGGCCATCACGGCATCAAGGTGGTCCACGATTCCAAAAACGTCGGCCAGAATCTGCACGATCACATGGACGTCGATGTCGTCGCCGAGCTCAACGGACCGCACGGCATCGACCGTTACAAGAAGAAGCGCTGGCAAGCGGTCGCCGGTCTTGAATATGCGCTGTTCGGCAAGGGGCCGGTGGCCTCCAACATCGTCGAGGCCGGCGGCTTCTGGTGGGGCGACCGCGCGGAGAAGACGCCGGACATCCAGTTCCATTTCCTGCCCGGCGCCGGCGTTGAGGAAGGCATCGGCTCGGTTCCCGGCGGCAATGGCTGCACGCTGAACTCCTACCATGTGCGCCCGCGTTCGCGCGGCAGCGTCACGCTCAAGTCCGCGGACCTGCGCGATGCGCCCATCATCGACCCCAACCCGTTCGCCGAGCGCTATGATCTCGAACGCGCCATCGACGGCATCGAGATCAGCCGCGAAATCCTGTCGCAGCCAGCCTTCGCCAGATACATCAGCCGCGAGCATCTGCCCGGCAAGGCGATGCAGGGGCGCTCAGCACTCGAAGCCTTCGCCCGAGAACATGGCCGCAGCGCCTATCACCCAGTCGGCACCTGCCGGATGGGCGGCGATGCCGACAGCGTCGTCGACCCCGAGCTTCGCGTGCGCGGGCTGCAAGGCCTGCGCGTCTGCGACAGCTCGGTCATGCCGAGCATCGTGTCGTCGAACACCAACGCCGCCGTGGTCATGATTGCGGAGAAGGCGGCGGATCTGATTGCGGGGCGGATGCTGCCGGTGGCGTAAGCAGGACAATGGCATGTGGTGGCGCCATGCGATTGCCTTGCCTTGAGCACCTGTCGCTGAGCGCATAGCACTCGAACCCCACTAAAAACGACAGCCTCCCGCAGCGCCTTCAACCGGCGCTTGCGCAACCCACCAACCGACCGGAAACCCCCGGTTGCGGGCCCGTTGCCGACGCCTGCGCGGGGATGTGAAAGCGCTTTGGCGCCAGTTCCGCGATCACACCATATGAACCGATCCAACCTCTGCTAGCTTGTGGACGTGGGACTTGTCCCGCTTTGGCCGGTGCTTCAGGCAACCCCATCCCAACCCCCCGCCCCCTGTGGCGCCGGCCATCCCCCTCCCTTCTACCAGGCTTCCCGACCTGCCATCCTCAGCCGTCCTTGCCAACTTCGAGGTCGACGACGAGGCCTGATGCGTTGCATGCAAATCCAAACCATCGGGCAGCGTATCGAGGAATTTCACATCGGCTGTCTGGACGACCTCCTGAAAGGCGACCAGATCCGGGTCGAGCCGCCCCAGCTCCCGGTTGATGGCCGCCAGGCGCTCCGGTTCGCCTTCCGTGTTGCAGACATTGAGAGTAACGAGACGTAAGCGCATAGGACTTTTCCTCAATGTTGAACGACCCTCGACGCACGCGACGTGGATAGGTGCCACGGTAGGTTTCCGTGTCTGGTGACGTTCAGCGAACCACCGCCTCGATGCGTTCCAAGCGGTGCGCGAAACGGCTTGGCCATCGGCGCGGTTCGGCTTGCCAAATGCCGCCATGCCGCCCATACACGGCTTGAACAACCGCCCCGAGGGTCCGCGCCCATTTTGCCAAAGGATACTCTCCGATGTCTGTGACGCCGTCGCCGTGGTCAAAACCGTGACGGCTTCCCTCGCAAGCCTGGGCTGGACGGATTTCTTCGGCGACCAGCTTGAAGCCGATGAGGCAGACCTCGTGCCGACGCGCATCGCCTCGGTGCACCGCGACCGCCTGGCCGGCCTGTCCCGGGCAGGGCCAGTGGATCTGACGCTGCCGGCCAATGCCAACACCGGCGACTACGCCGTCGGCGACTGGGTGCTGGTCGAGCAGCATACACATCTGCTGCGCCGCCGGCTGACCCGCAAGACGGTGCTGGAGCGCCGTACCCAGGGCGGCAGGATCCCGCAGCTGGCCGCGGCCAATGTCGACACGCTGTTCATCGTGACGTCCTGCAATGCCGATTTCAACATCGCCCGGCTCGAGCGCTATCTGGCGCTGGCCAACCAGGCCGGAACGACGCCGGTGATCCTGCTGACCAAGGCCGACACCGCTGACGATGCCGAGAGATACCAAAGCCAGGCTGCCGCCCTTCAGCGTGGTTTGCCCGTAGTGACGCTGAACCCGCGCGTCGCCGATGCCGCAGCGGCGCTTGCTCCCTGGTGTGGCGCAGGGCAGACGGTGGCGCTGGTCGGCTCCTCCGGCGTCGGCAAATCGACGCTGGTCAACACGCTGGCCGGAGCGGCGCAGCAATCGCCGCAACAGACTGCGGGCATTCGCGAGCACGATGCCAAGGGTCGCCACACCACCACGGCGCGGTCGCTGCACCCCATTGCCGGTGGCGGCTGGGTAATCGACACGCCGGGCATGCGCACGCTGCATGTCAGCGACGTCGCATCCGGCATCGACACGCTGTTTGCCGAAATCACCGAGCTCGCACCGCTGTGCAAGTTCCGCGACTGCACCCATGTCCACGAACCGGGCTGCGCGGTGCAGGCTGCGTTGAAGGCGGGTACGCTCGACCCTGAGCGCCTTGCCCGCTGGCGCAAGCTGTCGGAGGAAAACCAGGGCAACACGCCGGTTCAGAGCGGCCCGCGCGGCAACAAATCTCCTACCGCGCGCCCGAAGCGGCGTTGAACATCCGGAAAATTCCAGCGAGAGAAATTGGAGGCCTGGCCATGTGCCGGGCCTCCGTGCTTTCACTCTCCCCGCATCGTCGCCTGGAATGTCGGCAGGTGCTTCTGCTGCGCCTCCAGCATGCGCTCGCGGTAGACGCCGTAGATGACGTCGGTGTCGTGCAGCGTCACGCCGGCAATGGTCGGCGAGGCGAAGACCGGCAGTTCGATGCCGCGCTTGGCGAGCTGCTCGGCCGTGCGCGCGATCAGCTCATGCGCCAGGATCATGGCAAGCACCGTCGATGAGCCCGACACCGGCCGGCTCCAGCCCTCGACCGGCACGATGGCGTCCTCGATCGGCGAACAGGTGTCGATGACGAGGTCGGCGGCATCCGCCAGCCGCTTGCCGGACGAGTGCGTCGCCGGTTTGTCCAGATTGTTCTTGCTGGTGACAGCGACGACGAACATGCCGCGCTTCCTGGCGTAGAGCGCGGTGTCGATGCCCGACGAGTTGCGGCCGCTATGGCCGAAGATTATGATGGAATCACCCTTGTTGAGCGGCTGGTGGTCGAGGAATTTCTCGGCGTATTTTTCCGTCCGCTCCAGCCACAACAGCTCGCGCACGCCGCCGGCGCCGAGCACATTGTGCCACATCACGCGCGGGTCGGTCAGCGGGTTGAAACCGACATAGCTGCCATAGCGCGGAAACACTTCCTGCACCGGCAGCACCGAATGGCCGGAGCCATAGAGATGCACCAGCCCGCCGCCCTCGAGGGAGTCGGCAAAGCGGCTGGCGGCCTGGCCAAAGGCCTCTTCATTGGCTTTCGCAGCCTGGTCGATGAGGGCGGCGAGACGGTGGATGTAGAGATCGGACACGTGGGTACTCCTGTTTGCTGTGTCGGTCTGGAATGGATCAGCTTCTCGGGTTCAGCGGCACGCGTCCGGCGCGCAGCGTCGAGCGGATTTCGTAGCGGTCGCCGCGCATGATCGAGACGGTGAATTCGAACGGGCCGCGCTCGTCGGTGGTGATGCGTTCGACGACGAAGGCCGGGCTGCCGACAGCGAGGTCGAGCAGTTCGGCGTCCGCCGCGCCGACCGCGCCGACCCGGTAGTTTTCCCGCGCCGCCACCGGCACGATGCCGTAATGGCGCTCCAGCGCCTCGTAGAGCGAGCCCTGCAGCAGGCCGGCATCGAGGAAGCCCGGCACGCGCACGGCCGACAGCTGCGCCGTCTGAATGCCGATCGGCTCGTTGTTGCCGAGCCGCAGCCTGCGAATGCGCACCACCGGATCGCCTTCCTCGATCTCCAGCGCGCCGGCAGCCGCCGCGTTGGCGGTGGTCAGGCTGCAGTCGAGCAGGCGCGAGCCCGCGACCACGCCCATATTGCCCATCTCCTGGGTGAAGCTGGTCAGCTCGCGCGTGCCGGCGACCAGCGTGGTCGAGCGCACGAACGTGCCGCGGCCATGTTCGCGCCTGAGCAGTCCTGCCTCCTCGAGGTTGCGCAAGGCGTGGCGCAGCGTGATGCGGCTGACGCCGAACAGGGCGCACAGCCTGTCCTCCGCCGGGATCTGGTCGCCCGTTGCCCATTCGCCGCTCTTGACGATGGCGCGGATCGCCTCTTCGACCTGATACCAGAGCGGCTCCGGCCGTCTGCGGTCCGGCTGCTGAAAGCTTGCTTCGCTCATCGCACATGCCTCCACCCTTGCCCAACGGCGCCGGCCAGCGCCGCGCCGACGAGGCCGGCGCGGGGACCGAATTTTCCGGGCTTGACGTCGATGCCGCGCAGATGCGGCGGCAGTTGGCGTCGCAGCGCTGCAAGCAGCGGCGGCCGGATCACATCCAGCGCCTCCGCCAAACCACCCGAAATCAGAACCGCTTGCGGATCGAGCAGCGCGACAGCGCCTGCAAGCGCGGTGCCGAGCTGTCGCGCCGGCAGTTCAAGCAAGGTGAGTGCGGCCAGTTCGCCGGCCTGGGCAGCGGCGATCAGCTGGCGGCCGTCGGCAAGGCCGATCTGTCCGGCAAGGGCATCAAGCGCCCGGCCCGACGCGACGCGCTCCAGCCAGCCGCTGCGCTCTTCACCATGATCCCTCACGTCGGCGCAGGCCCAGCCGAACGAGCAGGCGCCGCCATGCGCGCCGGCAACGATGCGGCCATTGGCCAGCACCGCCGAACCGATGCCGGTGCCGATGGCGAGCAGGATCGCTTCCGACATGTTTTTCGCACTGCCTTCGACAGCCTCCGCCAGCAGCGCAATCTGCGCGTCATTGCCGAGCGCTACGCGCAGTTCGGGAAACAGCGGCTGGATATCGACGCCGTCGAGGAACGGCAAGTTGGGGATCCAGCGGCAGATTGAGCCCTCGACCAGACCCGGCACCGCGATGCCAAGCGCTGAGACCGACCCGGCCTCAGCGCACAGCGCGTCGATGCGCGCAATGAAGGCACCAAGGGTTGCCGGCGCCGGCTCGCTGCCCAGCGCCTCCAACGCACCGACATCGCCCGTAGATACGGCGGCGCGCAGATTGGTGCCGCCGAGATCGATGGCGAGTACCCGCCTCATCGACCGGACCCTTTGCCGAAGGGGAGCGAGAACAGGCCGCTGCCGGCATTCCACGAATGCGACGCCGCCGCGAAGGCCTGCGCATGGCGCGTGCCACGCAGGCAGCCGCGCAGCCGGTAGAGCGAACTGTAATAGTCGACATAGGGGAAGCTGCTCAGGCCGCGCGCCAGCTCATACTCCATGACCGCGTCGCGCCAGGCCTCGAACCCGTCGCTGACATCGACGAGATGCTCGGGCCGGAAGCCGTCATCGTCCTCCCAGTTCTCGCCGAACAGCAGCAGTTGCGGCGTGTGCGCCGGATGGTCGCTGGCAACGGTCGGCAGTCCGGCGAAGAAGATACCGGTCTTCGTCAAATGCGCGGCGGCGCGATGGTCCTTGTGCCAGCTGCCATGCCAATGGGTGATGACGATCTCGGGTTTCAGCTCGCGAATGATGTCGCCCACTTCGAGCGCCGTCTGATCGTCTGTGGGCAGGAAGCCGTCGCGCAGGCCAAAGCTACGCATGGCGACGCCGAGCCGCTCCGCCGCGCTGCCCGCTTCCTCTTCCTTCTGCACGCAATAATGCGCGGGAACCAGGTACGGATGGCCCTGCTCACCCATGGTCAGATGCAGGAAGGTCACCGTGGCGCCGCGCTTGACGGCAGCGGCCGCCAGCGGCCCGGCCATCACCTCGGCATCGAAGGCGTGTGCGCCGACCACCAGGATGGATTTCGCCGCATAAATCCTGTCTTCGATCATTTCATGCCCCCTCCGGTGCCGACGCCTTCGCGAATCTGCCGCGCCAGCAGACAATACATGATCAGGATGGGCGCCATGGATATCGCCAGCGAGGCGAACACCAGGCCCCAGTCGGTGCGGAACTGGCCGACGAAGACGCTGATCGCCAGCGGCACCGTCTTGTAGCGGTCGTCGAAGATGAAGATCAGCGGGAAGAAGAAATCGTTCCACACCGCGATCGCGGTGAAGATTGCCACGATCGACACCGCCGGCTTGACCATCGGCAGGATGATCTGGAACAGGATGCGGACCTCGCCGGCGCCGTCCATGCGCGCCGCCTCGTCCAACTCGGAGGGCAAGACGCGCATGAAATTGGCGAAGATGAAGACGGCGAAGGGAATGCGGATCGCCGAATAGACCAGGATCAGTCCGGTCAGCGAATCCAGCAGGCCGAGATTGCGCATCAGCGTGAACAGTTCGACCGAGGCCAACCGGATGGGCAGCATGATGCCGGACAGGAACAGGCCGAGCATGATGGCATTCCAGCCAAGCTTGTAGCGGCTGAGCGGATAGGCGGCCATCGCCGAGACGACGATGGTGAGGATGACGGCGCCGCCCGTGACGATCAGGCTGTTGATGAAATTCTGGCCGAGATCGGCGCGCGTCCAGGCGTTGATGAAATTGTCGAAGGCAAAGCTTTGCGGCAGGCCGAGCCTGTTGTCGTAGATCTCGGCCGTGGTCTTGAAACAGGAGACGATGAGGATGTAGAGCGGCAACAGCACGGCCGCCGTCCAAACGACCAGCACCGTCCAGCCGGGCAGCCGCGCCAGCTGCCGAGAGATGGCCGGTCTTTGTGAAATCGCCAGCGCGCTCATAGCTGCACCGTGCGGCGGTCGAAGAAGCGCAGCATCATGAGCGTGCCGATGCTGAGGATCAAAAACAGCACGGTGCCGAGCGCCAGCGCCAGACCGATATCGGTGATGCCGACAGCGCCTTCCGCGCCGAAGGCCAGCCGGTAGAAGTAGGTCACCAGCGTGTCGGTCGAATAGCTCGGATTGCCCTGCACGCCCTGCATGACATAGACGATGTCGAACTGGTTGAAGGTGTTGATGAACGACAGCGTCGTCAGCGTGCCCAGCGCCGGCATCAGCAGCGGCAGCGCGATCGAGAACAGCATGCGCGCATTGCCGGCGCCGTCAAGTTTTGCCGCCTCGAAAATCTGGCCGGAAATCTGCCGCAGACCTGCCGTGTAGATCAGCACCGGCAGGCCCATCCAGTTCCAGGCATCGACGGCGATCAGCATGGCGAGCGCGGTGTGGCTGTTGCCGAGCACGGTCAGGCTGCCCTGGTGCAGGCCAAGCCCGTTCAGCGCCCATTCGATGACGCCGCCCGGTGCCAAAAGCAACCGCCACAGCGCGCCGACGATGACCGGGCTCAGCACCGCCGGAAAGAAGAACACCGACTGGAAGAACGCAGCACCCCTGTCGCGCAGGAACAGCAGCCAGGCGAACAAAAGCCCGATTCCGTTCTGGAACAGCATGATGCCGAAGAACCAGGCGGTGTTGTGCCACAGCGCGCCGTAGAGCCGCGCGCCGCTGGGGAAAACGAACAGCCTTGAGAAATTCGACAGGCCGGCGAACTCGACCATGCGCAGCCCCTTCCAGACGAAGAAGCTGCCCCAGAGCGACATCCCCAGGGGATAGAGGACGAACAGCGCATAGACCGCCAGCGCCGGCAGGGTGAACAGCACGGCCATGCGCTGCTGCGTGCGGCGAAGGCTGCTGGTGCGGCGAAGGGTGCTCATGCGCTTTTCTGGTCCGTGAGAGGCCGGCCGCTTTGCGACCGGCCGCGCCTACTGCTTCGGCTTGAACCAGGTGGCGACTGCGGCCTGCATGTCGGCCGCCAGCTTCTCCGGCGCGATGTTGCCTTCGATCATGTCGATGATCTCCGACTGCAGCACCGAAGACGCCGTCGGCGACTGCCAGCGGAAGCCGACCAGCGTCAGATAGGGCGTCGAATTCTTCGCCATCTCCATCATCGAGGCCAGCACTGGATCCTTCACCGTCACATCCGTGCGGGCCGGCGGCCAGCCGAGCTCGTCGGCGAACATCTGCGCGAACTCTGCCGAAGCCATGAAGCCCAGCACCTTGGTCGCGGCTTCCTTGTTCTGGCTCTCGGAGACCAGGCCATAGGAGCCGTCGGAGAAGGCCGAGGTGTAGAGTTTTGCCCCGGCATCGTCGGCGGGGAACGGGAAGATCGAGAATTTCAGCTTCGGGTTCTGCGCCTTGAAGCTGCCGTTCTCGAACGAACCGCCGAGGAACATCGCCGCCTTGCCGCCGATGAACTGCTGCGTGGCGGTGGTGTAGTCGATGCCGGCGAAGCCGTCGGGGAAATACGGCTTCAGCTCGGCGAAGCGCTTCAGCGCCGCGACATAGCGCGGATCCTCGAAGGTCGCCTTGCCGCTCATCATCTCGTCGTAGAATTCAGGACCATAGACGGTCGGGCCGACGACGCCGACGGCGATCTCCAGTTCCCAGGCCGAGCCGTTGGCGCCGCCGGTGGCGATCGGCGTGATGCCGGCCGCCTTCAGCTTCTCGCAGACAGCGGTGAAATCCTTGTAGGTCTTCGGTATCTCGATGCCCTGGGCGGCGAAGATATCCTGGTTGTAGAAGACGCCCATCATCGGCACCGAATAGGGCACGCCATAGAGCTTGCCGTCGCTGCGGCCGCGCGCGCCGCCAAGCGCCGCGTCCTCCATGTTCTTCAGCTCCGGCACGCTGTCGTCCAGCGCGTCGAGATAGCCGGCCTCGACGAAGGGCTGCAATTCGCCATAGGCCTTGAGCTGGGCGATGTCGGGCCCGCGCCCGCCGCGCAGCGCCGTGCTCAGCCGGTTCTGGTAGTCGGCATCGGGCGTGAACTGGATGGCGACCTTGATGCCGGGGTTCTTCGCCTCGAAGGCATCGAAGATGCGGCGCATCGCTGCCTCGTCCTCGGTGCGCCAGCTCCACAGCGTCACCGTGCTGTCGGCGGCTCGCGCCGGCAATGAGGCGAAGACGCCGGCGCAGGCGGCGGCAAGGCCGCCGATCAGGCCAAGTGCTGCGCGCCGGTCAAGTGAAAGCATGCTCATTGCCAGTCTCCCATTGTTCTCTGTCCTTGGCGTCCCGCGGCATTTCCTGCCGTGAGAGAGCCATTGGCTCGGGAAAAGTCATTATAATGACATAGCGGCATTCGCAAGAGGTCTGCTGCGCCTCAGGAATGGCGGCGTTGGCCCCCTCACGACATTGCAGTACCCGCATCCGTTTGTTATCTAACGATAAATATCCACATTCCAGCGCTGCAAAGAAATCTGTGACCGTGCCATGTGAGACTTTTTCGCCAGCAAGCCCTTGCGTCGCCGCGCTAACTTGTCATAACGTCATTGTGAACCGATAGGAGGATGAGGAATGTCGTTTGCCTGGACGTCGAAACTGGCACTGGCCGCAGGCCTCGCCATCCTGCCCACCACCGGCTGGGCGCAATCGGTCAACATCTCCTATCTCACCCACTGGTCGCCGGAGACGGTCGCGCTGCTGGAAGCGGCGGCCAAGGATTATGCCAAGACCAATCCGGATGTCAGCGTCACCGTGCGCGCCGTCCCCTTCGGCGACCTCCTGACCACGCTGCGCTCGCAAGGCGGCGGCGCGGACGGCCCGACGATCGGCGGCATCTACGATCTCTGGTTGCCGGAACTGGCGCGCGACAAGCTGGTCGCGCCCGCCCCCGATGCGGTGGCCAGCGAGGTCAAGGCCGCATGGCCGGCGGGCATCACCAGCGCCGCCTCGGTCGGCGGCACGCTCTACGGCATCCCCAACGAAATCGACGTCTATGCGCTGAACTACAACAAGGCGCTGCTCAAGCAGGCCGGCATCGCGGCGCCACCCAAGACCTGGGACGAGTTCAAGGATGCGGCCAAGAAGCTGACCAACCAGGATGCGGGACAGCAAGGCTTCGGCATGATCAACTCCTGGGCGGCCGGCGTCGTCCACCCCTTCGCCTCGCTGCTGGTCTCCAATGGCGGCGACCTGGTCAAGGACGGCAAGCCGGTGCTCGACAGCCCGCAGGCCGCGGAGACTTTCCAGCTCTATGAAGACCTGATCAAGTCGGGCGCCAGCGTGCCGTCGATGGCGACAGCCGACGCCAACACCACCGGCCCCTTCCTCGACAATTTCGTCTCCGGCAAGACCGGCATGATCATCATGGCCAATTGGTGGGAGAGCGCGCTGAAGGCCGGCATGGGCGACAGATTCGCCGACATTGCAACGGCGCCGATTCCCGTCGGCCCGAGCGGCGACAAGCCGCATTCGATCTCCTACTCCTGGATGACCGTGGTCAACGCCAATGCAGGTGCCGCCGAGCAGAAGGCGGCGTGGGACTTCCTCGCCTGGCTGAACAATCCAAAGTCCGGCAAGAACGGCGCTTCCGCGATGTCGGATATCCTCATGTCGATGGGCATCCTGCCCTCACGCCTCTCCGACATCGAGGCGCACAAGGACAAGCTCGGCTCGGAATTCCTCTCCGGCTATGTCAGCGTGCTCACCGACGCCAAGCCGTTCCCGGTGGTGCCGGGCGGCCAGGAATTCTCGGAATCGCTGCAGCAGACGCTCGAGGCGTTGCAGTATGGCCAGGTCTCGGCCAAGGATGCGCAGGCGACGGCGCAGGCCGACGCCATTTCGATCCTGGAGCGCGCCGCCAAATAATGATTCAGAGGTACCGTGCCTCGGCGGGCATCATGCTGGCGCCCGCCGTGACGCTGATCGGCATCTTCGTCCTGTTGCCAATGCTGCTCACCGTCTGGCTGTCGTTCCAGGACTGGTCGACGCAGACACCGTTTTCCAGCGCCGGCTTCGTCGGCGTCGACAATTTCCGCGAGATTTTTGGGGTCTCCTCGGTCGGCCGCGATTTCAAGGCCGCGCTCGCCAACACAGCCGTCTACACCGCGCTCTCCGTCGTCCTCATCCTGCCTCTGTCGGTGGCCTTCGGCCTGATGGTTTACCAGCGCGACGTCGCCGGCGGCACGGCGCTGCGCACGGTGCTGTTTGCCACCTACATGGTGCCGATGATCGCTGTCGCGCTGGTGTGGTCGAAACTCTATTCGCCGAGCGAAGGCCCTCTCAACCAGATGCTCGGCCTTATCGGCATCGGCCCGCAGCCTTTCCTGTCGTCGCCGCGCTCGGCGCTGATCTCGATCGTCTTCCTCAATGTCTGGCAGCAGGTCGGCTATTTCACCGTGCTGGCGATCGCCGGACTGACGCAAATCCCCGGCAGCCTGTATGAAGCAGCAAAGCTCGACGGCGCCAACCGTTTCGAGCAGTTCCGCTTCATCACCCTGCCGCTGATACGGCGCACGCTTCTGTTCAGCGCCGTCATCGCCATCATTAACGCCGTGCAGGTGTTCGAGCCGGTTGCCCTGATCACGCAGGGCGGGCCGGTCGGCTCGACCAATGTGCTGACCTACCACATCCGCCGCGTCGGCATCGAGCGTGCGCAGGGTGGACTGGGTTCGGCCATGGCGGTGATGCTGATGCTTTCGCTGATTGTCGTCGTCTGCGCGCTGTTTGCCTTCGCCAACCGGAAGAACGACGAATGAGCGCGGGATCGTCGAGCCGGCTGTCGCGCCGGCGCCCGTCGGGCCGCAAGGCGCTGCTGGCGACGCTGATGCTGCTGGTCGCCGTCGCCTCGGCCTTCCCGCTGGTATGGATGGTGCTGTCGAGCCTCAAGACGCCGGCCGAGAGCATGCAGGTGCCGCCGGTGTGGATCCCCCTTACGCCGAGCTTCGACGCCTATGAGAAGGTGTCGGGCGTGGTCAATGTCGGCCGCTCGATGTGGAATTCCCTGGTCATCGCCTCGATCACCACCGCCGGCATTCTGCTGACCAGCATGATGGCCGGCTACGCCTTCGCCAAATACCACTTCCCCGCCAAGTCGCTGCTGTTTTCTGTGCTGATCGCCACCATGTTCCTGCCGCCGATCGTGACGCTGATCCCGCTCTATCGCCTGGTCGGCTCGATCGGCCTCAACGCCAGCCTCGCCAGCATCATCGTGCCCAATCTTGCCAACGCTTTCGGCATCTTCCTGATGCGCCAGTTCATCTCCGGCGTTCCCGACGAGCTCATCGACGCCGCGCGCATGGACGGCGCCTCGGAGTTCTTGATCCTCTACAAGATCGTCGCGCCCAGCATCGCACCCGCAATCGCGGCTCTGGCCCTCTTCGCCTTCGTCTATCACTGGAACAGTTATCTCTGGCCGCTGACCGTGCTGCAGGGCAATGCCGACGCCTATCCGATCGTCATCAGCCTGAGCCGTCTGCTCAGCTACAACAGGGGCGCCGTCAACACCGGCCTGGTGATGGCCGGTGCGACCCTGGCCGTGCTGCCGCCGCTCATCCTGTTCGTCTTCCTGCAGCGCTTCTTCGTCGATTCCATCGTCGGCTCGGCGATCAAGGGATAGCTCGCCTCACCCGAACCTTGCCGCCGTCCAAGCCCCGCCCGCAGCATTCGACTCCACCGCCGCCGCCACAAATTTCACCCCGCGCGCGCCATCGACGACGTCGGGCACCTGTGCCGCGCGCGCCGGATCAACCGACCCGCCCGAACGGTGCGCGTGAATGATGTCGGCGGCGTCGCGGTAGAAATTGGCGAAGGCCTCGATATATCCCTCCGGATGCGCCGCCGGCATGCGCGACACGCGCTGGCTCTCAGTGGTCGAGCCATAGCCGCCGCGCACCAGCGTGCGGGTCTCCTCGCCGTAGATGGAGAAGCGCAGTTCTTCCGGCCGGCTGCCCGACCATTCGAGCCCGGCTTTGTCGCCATAGATGCGCACCGAGAGATCATTGTAGTGGCCGGGCGAGGTCTGGCTGGCGAGGATCGTGCCGCGCGCCCCGCCGGTCCAGCGCACCAGCACATGAGCATTGTCGTCGAGCCGGCGTCCCGGCACGGCAGTGAACAGATCCGCCGACACCGCCTCGGCCTCACAGCCGGAGATATAGCTTGCCAGGTTGAAGGCATGCACGCCGATATCGGCCAGCACCGCCGACTGCCCGGCGCGCGCCGGATCGGTGCGCCACTCCGCCTGCTTCTGGCCCTCGGCGTCGATCGGCTTGGTCAGCCAGTCCTGGATGTAGGCGCCATGCACGGACACCATGCGGCCAAGCGCGCCCGCCGCCACCATCTCGCGCGCCTGGCGGACCATGGCGTAGCCGGTGTTGTTGAGCGTGACGACGAAGCGACGCTTTTTCTCCCGCGCCAGCGCCACCAGTGCCTCTGCATCGGCCAGCGTCGTCGACAGCGGCTTGTCGCAGATCACGTCGATGCCGGCCTCGAGAAAGGCCGTGGCGATCGGCGCGTGCAGATGGTTGGGCGTGACGATGACCACCGCCTCGATGCCGTCCGGCCGCGCCGCTTCGGCTCGTGCCATGGCGCGATAATCGGCATAGCTGCGCTCGGGCGCGATGCCGATCTCGGCGGCCGAGGCGGCGGCGTTCTCCGGGTTCGACGACAGCGCGCCGGCGACCAGCACGATCTGGTCGTCCAGGCGCATGGCCAGCCGATGCACGGCGCCGATAAAGGCATTGCGACCGCCGCCGACCATGCCGACCCTGAGCCGCTTGCCCGCCGATCCGTCCGATGTTGCGTAGACCATTTTCAAGCTCCTCCGGCAGACCGCTTTCGAACATGATTTCCAATTTTCATATTGTAAAACGATCGTATCGCGCTAGCCTGAAATCATGAGTGGGGCAAGCAAGGCATCCGCACGGTCCAGCACCGACGAGGCGGCGACGCGCAAGCGCGGGCGCTCGCTGGCCGCGCTTGGCTACATCCAGCCGCAGACCTATGAGGAGCTACGCGCGGTGCTGTCGTCGGGCACGGTGCATTTCCCCAAGCGGCTGCGCCAGGTGGCAATCTTCCTGTGGCAGCATCCGAGCGACGTCGCGCTCGGCACCATCGCGCAGGTTGCGGCACAGGCCGGCGTGCAGCCCTCGACGCTGGTGCGCTTTGCCCAGATCTTCGGCTATTCCGGCTTTTCCGATTTCCAGGGCCTGTTCAAGGAGCACATCAAGGGCTCATGGCCGGAAGGCCGTGGCGAGCCGCGCACCGAGACCGAGCCCAATCTGCATTTCCTGCACGGCATGGTCGGCGCGTCGCAGGCCTCGCTTGGCCGCATCGAGGCGGGCTTCGATGTCGCGAGTTTCGACAAGATGGTGGCGCTGCTGGCGGCCGCCGAGCTGATCTATGTCATCGGCTCCAAGCGCGCCTTTCCCGTCACCGCCTATCTCTCCCTGACACTGTCGCAGCAGGGCGTGCGCAATGTGCTGGTCGACAATGTCGGCTCCTCCGCACTCGACCAGATCGGCTGCATCGGCGGCCGGGATGCCGTGCTCGCTGTCTCCTTCAGCCCCTACAATTCGATCACGCCCGATCTCGTCGCGGTGGCGCATGAGCGCAAGGCGCGTATCGTCACCGTCACCGACAGCACCTTCAGCCCGCTGATCCCGCTCTCGGACAGCTGGCTGGAAGTGGTGGAATCCGACTTTGCCGGCTTCCGCTCACTGGCGGCCTCGCTCGCCGTTGGGATGGCGCTGGTCCATGGCGTGGCGGCGCGGCGCGGCGAATGAGGCGTCACTGGTCCAATTGACTATCGGGAATTGCCGTTCCATATTTCTCAAAATAGAAACTTTATTCCCGGGAGGAGGAATGGAGATCCGGCTTGACGGCAAGGTGGCTCTGGTCACCGGGTCGACGCAAGGCATTGGCCGCGCCATTGCCGAGACGCTGGCGCGTTCCGGTGCCGCCGGGCTGCTGGTCACCGGGCGCGAGAGGGCGCGTGGCGAGGCCGTGGCGGCCGAGCTTTCGCAATTGGGCACGCCGACCATCTTCGTCGCCGCCGACCTTGCCGATCCTGACGCCCCCACCCTTCTGGCGCAGGCCTGCATCGAGCGCTTCGGCCGCATCGATGCGCTGGTCAACGCCGCCGGCCTGACCGATCGCGCCTCTTTCCTCGACGCCAGCCTCGACGACTGGGCGTCACTGTTTGCCGTCAATGCGCGCGCGCCGTTCTTCCTGATGCGGGCGGCGATTGCCGACATGAAGCAGCGCGGCCAAGGTGGCGCCATTCTCAACATTCTGTCGATCAACGCCCATTGCGGCTCGCCGGAGCTTGCCGTCTATTCCGCCACCAAGGGCGCGCTGGCGACGCTGACCAAGAACGCCGCCAACGCCCACCGTTTCGACCGCATCCGCGTCAACGGCATCAATGTCGGTTGGACGGACACGCCGGCCGAACGCATCATGCAGGCGGAGACTTTGGGCAACGGCCCTGGCTGGCTCGAGAAGGCCAACGCCGCGCAGCCTTTCGGCCGGTTGCTGACGCCGGACGACATCGCCAGCCTCGCCGTCTTCCTGCTGTCCGACGCCGCCGGCCCGATGACCGGCGCGGTCATCGACCAGGAGCAGGCGGTGATCGGGGCGAACCGGTGAGCGCTTCCACCGAAACGCTTGGGCCGGCGCTGCTCGACCGCTTGCCGGCATCGGTGCAGACACCGTCCTATGACCGTACGCTCCTGGCGCCCGGCATGGCGCATCTCGGCGTCGGCGCCTTCCACCGCTGCCACCAGGCCGAATACACCGACGATCTCATCTCGCTGCGCTTCGACCGCTGGGGCATCGTCGGCATCAACATCCGTCCGCCCAGCCTTGCCGACACGCTGGGACGGCAGGGCGGGCTGTACACAAGGCTGATCCGCGAGAACAGCCATATCGAGGCACGTGTCATCGGCAGCATCGTCCGGGTGGTCGACAGCCAGGAGAGTGCGGCACCGGCGCTAGGCGTGCTGGTCTCGCCCGATATCGAGTTGGTGACGATGACGGTGACCGAAAAAGGCTATTGCCACGTCCCGTCCAGCGGCGAACTCGACCTCGGCCATCCCGACATCGCACACGACCTCGCCAACCCCGAGACGCCGCGCAGCGTGCCCGGCCTGCTGGTGCGGGCGCTGGAGCAGCGCAGGGCCACACATGGGCGGCCGCTGACACTGCTGTCCTGCGACAACATTCCGGCCAATGGCGTTATCCTGGCCAATGTCGTGCAGACCTTCGCCTGGCAGCGCGGCAATGGCTTGGCCGCGTGGATCGCAGCCAATGCCGCCTTCCCTTCGTCAATGGTCGACCGCATCGCGCCGGCGGTGACGCAGGATGACCTCGATAGTGTCGAACAATGGTTCGGCTACCACGATGCCGCCGTCGCTGTCGGTGAGCCGTTCCGGCAGTGGGTGATCGAGGAAAAATTCGCCGGCCGCATGCCGCGCTGGGATCTGGTCGGAGCCACTTTCGTCGACGATGTCACGCCGTTCGAGCATCTCAAGATGCGGGTGCTGAACGGCGCCCAGACGACGCTCGCCACGCTCGGCGTGCTGGCCGGGCTCGAGCACACGTCGGATGCCATGGCCGACCCGCTGCTGTCGGACTTCATCAGGCGCATGCTGGTCGAGGAGACTGTGCCGACGCTGATGCCGGTGCCCGGCATCCTGCCGCTTGCCTATGTCGAGCAGAGCCTTGCCCGGCTGAAGAACACCGCGATCCGCCACCGCAACCACCAGGTCGCCACCGACGGTTCACAGAAGATCGTCCAGCGCCTGCTCAACCCGATCCGCGACCGGCTGAGCCAGGGCCAAAGCATCGGGCTGCTGTCGGTGCCGGTCGCCGGCTGGATGGCCTATCTGATCCAGGCCTCGGGACGTTTCGGCAGACGCTGGCCGGTGTCGGACCCCTATGCCGGCAAGGTCGCCGCAATCGCCGACGCGACCGGTCACGATGCCAGCGCGCTGGTGTCCGCCATCCTTGCCATCGACGGGATATTCGACCCCGGCCTTGCCGCTGACGGGACGTTCCGCGCGGCCGTCACATCGGCGCTGGGCGACCTGCTGTCGGACGATCCGATGGCGGCTGTCCGGCACAGTCTCGAACAAGATGAGGTCGCGAGGTTGAAGCGATCCAAACAATCGGCATTATAGTCGTCGGGTCTAGGGAGGCAGAATGAAACTAGGAGTGCTTACAGCACCGTTTGCGGAGACGCCGCTTGGCGAGGTCGCCGGCTGGGCGCACTCGGCCGGCTTCGAGGCGCTGGAAATCGCCTGCTGGCCGAAGACCTCCGGCGCGACGCGGCGCTATGCCGGCACCAGCCATATCGACGCCGCCTCCACCTCGCCCGGGCAGGCCAAGGAGATCGTCGCTTCGCTGACGGAGAAGAAGCTGACGGTCTCCGGCCTCGGCTACTATCCCAACCCACTGCATCCGGACCCTGCCCATCGCGAGGCCGTCATCGGCCATCTGAAGAAGGTCATCGTGCTGGCCGCCAATATGGGCGTGCCGGTGGTCAACACCTTCTGCGGTGGCGATGCCTCGAAGACCGTCGACGTCAACTGGCAGGACGCGCTGAAAGTCTGGCCCGAGACCGTCGCCTATGCGCGCGATCACGGGGTAAAACTCACCTTCGAGAACTGCCCGATGATCTTCAGTTATGACGAGTGGCCGGGCGGGCACAACATCGCCTATTCGCCCTACATCTGGCGGCGCATCCTCGAGGCCTGGGGCGGCGAGGTCGGCATGAATTTCGACCCCTCGCATCTGGTCTGGCAAATGATCGACCAGGGCCGTTTCATCCGGGAGTTCGGCCCCTACATGCTGCATGTCCACGCCAAGGATTTGATGATCGATCATGATGGTTTGTATGAGCGCGGAATCCTTTCCGCCGGGATAGGCTGGCAGGTGCCGCGCATGCCGGGATTGGGCGATGTCGACTGGAGCGGCTTCTTCTCCGGCCTCTACCGCGCCGGCTATGACGGCTCGGTCATCATCGAACATGAGGACAGGCGGTTCGAAGGCAACGACGATGCGGTGAAGCGGGGCTTCCTGCTCGCCCGCGACGTGCTGCGTCCCTTCGTCAAATGACGAGGTAATGACTTGGTCCGATCCTGCCGAAGGGTCTGGCCCTGAGACGAAAAACAACAATGTGGAGGAGTACTGACATGAAGAAAATACTGACCATGGTCCCGTTGCTTGCGGGCGCTGCCTTGCTGGCATCGATGGGCGTGTCGTCGGCCGAAGCCAAATATACGATCGGCATTTCCAACACCGTGCAGGGCAATGGCTGGCGCGAGGAAATGGTCTGCGCCATGAAGGCGCAGGCGCTGGCTTCGGGCGAAGTGACGAAGCTCAACATCGCCCACCGCAACACCGATGCCGCCGGCCAGCTCGAAGACATCCGCAATCTGATCAGCGCCAAGGTCGACGCCATCGTCGTCAACCCCGCTGATCCCGCCGGCATCAAGGCGGGCCTGGAAGAAGCCACCAAGGCCGGCATCGTCGTCGTTGCCGTCGACCAGGCGGTGACCGAACCGTCGGCCTACATCATCTCCAACAACCAGGAACAGTATGCCTATCTCGGCGCCAAATGGCTGTTCCAGCAGATGGGCGGCAAGGGCGAAGTGTTCTACATGCGCGGCGCCGCCGGCGCCTCGGCCGACAGCGATCGCGACAAAGGCTTCAAGAAGGCGCTGGCCGAAAACCCCGGCGTGAAGGTGGCGCAGGAAGTCTTCACCGGCTGGCAGCAGGATCAGGCCAAGCAGCAGATGCTGTCGTTCCTGGCCACCGGCACGCCGTTCAACGGCGTGTGGACGTCGGGCATCGACAACGTCATCGTCGACGCGCTGGTCGAATCGCAGGCGCCGCTGGTGCCGGTGGTCGGCGCCGACAATGCCGGCTTCGTCGGCCAGCTGAGCTCGGTGAAAGGTCTCGTCGGTGCAGCCGTCACCAACCCCGGCTCGATCGGCGGCGCGGGCGTGACGCTGGCGCTGCAGATCCTCGACGGCAAGAAGCCGGCGCAGCAGACCGTGCTGGTCGACCCGCAGCTTTGGGACAACGCCACCGACGAAGGCAAGGCCAAGCTGAAGGCAGCCGCCGATCCGTCGCTCAGCCCGGAATGGCCGGTCTCGATCTCGATCCCGGAGTGGACGACCTACACGAAGGACCAGATCGTGGCCTGCAAGGGGCCGGGGGAGTAAGCCTGGTTTGAATGAACTGGCGAGGACGACGAACGACCGTCCTCGTCACACAGACTAGCGCTCTACGGCGCCCCCTCTGTCCTGCCGGACATCTCCCCCACAGGTGGGGAGATTGGCTGTCATCTCGGCTTTCGCTAATTTTCTACGTCGCAAGACGAGGGGCGGCGCCGGAACTGCCAATCTCCCCACCTG
>NZ_JAMYQD010000038.1:0-24526 GCF_040320665.1 Mesorhizobium sp. M0626
ATCGCCGCCGTCAGCGACGTCTTGCCATGATCGACGTGGCCAATCGTGCCAATGTTCACATGAGGCTTGTTACGCTCGAATTTACCTTTTGCCATGTGATGTCTCCAATCTGCTCGCCCGTACGGGCCTTGAATTAAGTTACCGATGCAACCCGTTCAGGTTACGCGTATTTCTTCTGGACTTCCTGGGCGACCGCAGTCGGCACAGGCTCATAGTGATCGAACTGCATCGTGTAGGCCGCGCGGCCCTGGCTCATCGAGCGCAGGTTGTCGACGTACTTGAACATGTTGGCCAGCGGCACCATCGCGTTGATGACGACAGCCACGCCACGCGCTTCCTGGCCCTGGATCTGGCCGCGACGGCCGTTCAGGTCGCCGATGACGCTGCCGACATAGTCTTCCGGCGTCACGACTTCGACCTTCATGATCGGCTCGAGCAGCTGCACGCCAAGCTTGGGTGCGGCTTCACGGAAACAGGCGCGGCCGGCGATTTCGAAGGCCAGGACGCTGGAGTCAACATCATGGTAAGCGCCGTCGATAAGCGTCGCCTTGACGCCGATCATCGGGAACCCCGCGAACGGACCCGACGACATGACGCTGTTGATGCCCTTTTCGACACCCGGGATGTATTCCTTGGGAACCGCACCGCCGACGATCTTGGTCTCGAACTCGAACTCCGAGCTTTCCGGGTTCGGTTCGAACACGATCTTGACGCGGGCGAACTGACCGGTACCGCCGGTCTGCTTCTTGTGGGTGTAGTCCTGCTCGTGCCTGCGGGTGATGGTCTCGCGGTAAGCCACCTGCGGCGCGCCGACATTGGCCTCGACCTTGAACTCGCGACGCATGCGGTCGACGATGATGTCGAGGTGAAGCTCGCCCATGCCCGAAATGATGGTCTGGCCGCTTTCCTCGTCGGTCTTGACGCGGAAGGACGGATCCTCGGCGGCCAGGCGGTGAAGGGCGAGGCCCATCTTTTCCTGGTCGTTCTTGGTCTTCGGCTCGATGGCGATCTGGATGACCGGATCGGGGAATTCCATGCGCTCGAGGATGACCGGGTGCAGCGGATCGCTGAGCGTGTCGCCGGTGGTCGTGTCCTTGAGGCCAGCCAGAGCGACGATGTCGCCGGCAAAGGCTTCTTCGACGTCGGCGCGCGAATTCGCATGCATCTGCAGCATGCGGCCGATGCGCTCTTTCTTGCCCTTGACGGTGTTGTCGACCGAGATGCCCTTGGTCAGCTTGCCCGAATAGATGCGGGCAAAGGTCAGCGAGCCGACGAACGGGTCGTTCATGATCTTGAAGGCCAGCATCGACAGCGGCTCGTTGTCGTCGGCATGACGCTCGATCTCGGCGTCGGTCTTGGCGTCGACGCCCTTGATGGCGGGAACATCGGCCGGCGACGGCAGGTATTCGACGACGGCGTCGAGCAGCGGCTGCACGCCCTTGTTCTTGAAGGCCGAGCCACAGAACATCGGGTAGAACTTGACCGCGATGGTGCCCTTGCGGATCAGCGCGCGGATCTCGTCATTCGACGGCATCTTGCCTTCGAGGTAATTCTCGAGTGCCGTCTCGTCCATTTCGACAGCGGCTTCGATCATCTTCTCGCGGTATTCTTCGGCGCGAGCCTGCAGGTCGGCCGGGATCTCGACGACGTCCCAGGCAGCGCCCAGCGTCTCGTCGCGCCAGACCAGCGCGTTCATCTCGACGAGATCGACGACACCCTTGAACTCGGTCTCAGCGCCGATCGGCAGCTGCATGACGACGGCATGCGCACCAAGACGCGAGCCGATCATCTCGACCGAGCGGTAGAAGTCGGCGCCGATCTTGTCCATCTTGTTGCAGAAGATCATCCGCGGAACTTTATACTTGTCGGCCTGGCGCCAGACAGTCTCGGTCTGCGGCTCGACACCGGCATTGGCATCGAGCAGCGCAATGGCGCCGTCGAGCACGCGCAGCGAACGCTCGACTTCGATGGTGAAGTCGACGTGTCCGGGAGTGTCGATGATGTTGAAGCGGTACATCTTGCCGCTGCGACCCTTCCAGAAGGTCGTGGTGGCGGCGGACGTGATGGTGATGCCGCGCTCCTGCTCCTGCTCCATCCAATCCATGGTGGCAGCGCCGTCGTGGACTTCGCCGATCTTGTGCGACTTGCCCGTGTAATAGAGGACGCGCTCGGTGGTCGTCGTCTTGCCGGCGTCAATATGCGCCATGATACCGAAATTGCGGTAGTCTTCGATTTTGTATTCGCGGGCCATCGTGGATGCCTTCTCAGTCTCGTTCGCGCTTTACCAGCGGTAGTGCGCGAAAGCGCGGTTGGCTTCTGCCATCTTGTGGGTGTCTTCACGCTTCTTCACGGCGGTGCCGCGGTTATTGGCCGCGTCCATCAGCTCGCCGGAGAGGCGGTCGACCATGGTGGTCTCGTTGCGGTTGCGCGCAGCTGCAATCAGCCAGCGGATCGCCAGGGCCTGGCGGCGCTCGGGGCGCACATCGACCGGAACCTGGTAGGTGGCGCCGCCGACGCGGCGCGACCGGACTTCCACATGCGGCGCGACATTGTCGAGCGCCTGATGGAAGACGGTGACCGGCTCCTGCTTGGTCTTCGACTGAACCTGGTCGAGCGCACCGTAGACGATGGTCTCGGCAACCGACTTCTTGCCGTCATACATGACGGCGTTCATGAACTTGGTGACGATCAGATCGCCGAACTTCGGGTCCGGATTGATCTCACGCTTTTCTGCACTGTGACGACGCGACATGGCTTTTGTCTCTCAATCTCGTAGCCCGACGCATTCAAGCAGCGCCAGGGCCGGAAAATCTTACTTCGGACGCCCCTTACTTCGGACGCTTGGCGCCGTACTTCGAACGGCGCTGCTTGCGGTTCTTCACGCCCTGCGTGTCGAGCACGCCGCGGATGATGTGGTAGCGCACGCCCGGAAGATCCTTGACGCGGCCGCCGCGGATCATGACCACGGAGTGTTCCTGAAGGTTGTGGCCTTCGCCGGGGATGTAGCCGATCACTTCAAAGCCGTTGGTCAGGCGGATCTTGGCCACCTTGCGCAGTGCCGAGTTCGGCTTCTTCGGCGTCGTTGTATAGACGCGCGTGCAGACGCCCCGCTTCTGCGGGTTCTGCTGCATGGCCGGGACCTTGTTGCGCTTCACCGGCGCAATGCGCGGCTTGCGGATCAGCTGGTTGACGGTAGGCATTAAACCCTCTTGTCTCTCAATTCCGTGTCTCGCCCGGTCAGGGCCGCTCAAAGCGCCAATTCCATACGCAAATTCGGGCCATAAACCGCGCCTCGCGGTCCTGCCCGAACAAAATGCAGAGGAAGCGGGAACCGCTTCATGCGCGCCGGAAATGTCTTTTCGCTCGTAAAACGAACCCTGTTTGAGGCAAACTCCAAAGCGTGTCGCTTCGGAAGGGAGAGCCTCACATCGGTTCTGACTGGGCGGCTTCTACTCGCAAGACCGTGAACCGTCAACCCCGGCACGCCAAATATTGCGCGCTGACGACGGCTTGGCAGCCATGCGAAAAACGCATGTAATTTTCTTTCTTCGTTTTACAAGGCAGAGGAAGAAAGTGACCGGGGCAGACAAGAAAGTGACCGGCTTTTGGCTGTCATGCGCGGGTTCTTCATGGCAAAAGGCGCCATGGACAGCCCAAAACCCCTCGCCCGCCCCCGTCTCAAGAGGAATCAGCCCGTGAACGACAATGAGGAACGCCCGGTCACCATCGTCACCGGCCGGGTCTGGAAAAAGAAGGGCGGCAAGCCGGAAGGCGTCCATGTGATGCTGGTCGCGCCCGACGACGATTCGGCCGTGCGCCGGGTGCTCGAATCGCTTGCGGCCGAAGGCTATGCCGAGGTCGAGCTCGACCAGATCGGCGATATGGACGGCGAACCCGACGAGGAGCCGCATCTGTCAGCCTTTCAGGGTGCGCTCGAAGGCGAAGTGTCGATCGTTACGTTCGAGGTTCCGCTCTGAGCGTGGCCGGCTGCTTGCGCCTGTCACCGCGCCGGCTTGCCCGGCACCGGTTCTCTGCTAAGAACCGAGCGACTTAACCAGCCAAATTCGAATCCGCGGAGTTCCCATGCCCTCGAACAATGGTCCCATCAAGCTCGGCATCGTCGGCGTCGGCAAGATCGTGCGCGACCAGCATCTGCCGGCAGTGGCCAAGGATGCGGACTACCGCCTAATCGCCGCCGCCAGCCGGCACGGCAAGGTGGACGGCATCCCGAATTTACCGACCATCGAGGCGATGATCGACGCGGTGCCCGACCTCGAGGCCGTCTCGCTGTGCATGCCGCCGCAGTTCCGCTACGACGCGGCACGCACGGCGCTGATGGCGAAGAAGCACGTTTTCCTGGAGAAGCCGCCGGGCGCCACCGTCAGCGAGGTCGAGGACCTGAAGCGGCTGGCGGCAGCCAACGGCGTCTCACTGTTCGCCAGCTGGCATTCGCGCTACGCGCCGGCAGTGGAGGCCGCGCGCGCCTTCCTGGCGTCGGCCAGGGTCAACTCGGCTGCTATCGTCTGGAAGGAAGACGTCCGCCGCTGGCACCCAAACCAGGACTGGATCTGGGCGGCCGGCGGTTTCGGCGTCTTCGATCCCGGCATCAACGCACTGTCGATCGCCACCCACATCCTGCCGGCGATGTTCATCACCTCGGCCGTCCTCGACTTTCCGGAAAACCGCGCCTCGCCGGTGGCGGCCCACGTGACCTTCCGCACCTCCGACGGATTGCCGGTGACCATGGAGCTCGACTGGCTGCAGACTGGACCACAGAGCTGGGACATCCTGGCCGACACCGACAAGGGCAAGATGGTGTTGTCGGGCGGCGGCACCAGGCTCGCCATCGACGGAAAGGTGGTTCACGACGAGCCGGAAGCCGAATATCCCCAGCTTTACCGGCGCTTCGCTGAAATCGTACGCGCCGGCGTCTCCGATGTCGATTTGGCACCCCTGCAGCACGTGGCCGACGCCTTCATGCTCGGCAAGCGCAATGTGGTGGAAGCGTTCTTCGATTGAGCGATGAGTTCTGCCGGACCGCAGTCCGGACACTCATCATGCAGCCTTACTCGACGATCGCAATCGCAAACCCGTCATAGCCTTTGGCGCCGACGGTCTGGATGGCGGTGCCGTCCAGGCGCTTGTCGCCGCCGATGAAGGAAAACGCACCGCGTGCGCCTTCGACATACGCGTCACGGCCATCGTCGTTGAGCACGGTGCCGTCGCGGATGACGTTGTCGCAGATGATGACCGTCCCCGGCCGCGACAGGCGCATGGCCCATGACAGATAATTCGGATTGTTCGGCTTGTCGGCGTCGATGAAGATCAGATCGAACGGAGCGGCATTTTCGGCAGCCAGCGTCTCAAGCGACTGAAGCGCGGGGCCGATCCTGAGCTCGACCTTGTCCGACACCCCACCCCGCTCGAGATTCGAGTGCGCGACTTTTGCATGATGCGGCTCGAGTTCGAGCGTCACGATCTTGCCGCCGACGGGCAATCCCCTTGCCATCCAGATGGTCGAGTAGCCGCCAAGCGTGCCGATCTCCAGCACCTTCCTGGCGCCGCTGATGCGGACCAGCAGCGACAGCAGCTTGCCCTGCGCCGGCGATACGTCGATGGCCGGCAGGCCCTGGTCGCGGTTGGCCGCAAGCACCGCTTCGAGGACGGGATCCACCTCGAAGAGAGAGGAAACGATGTAGTCGTCGACGTCAGTCCAAACCTTCTTGCTCATGTTTTCCTCGATTCGATTAGGGGTCAAAACGCGAAAAGGGGCCACTGGGGCCCCCTTCCTTCTTCTCGTCCTGCCGCGCTTACTGCGCGGCGTTGACCATGTCGGTCAGCATCGGCTCGGCGACCTCGACACCGGAGGCCTTGCGGCGCTCGTCGATGATCAGTTCGTCGCGCGAGGTGGCGATGCGCCGGATCTGGCTCATCGTGCCGCCGGTACCGGCCGGGATCAGCCGGCCGACGATGACGTTTTCCTTCAGGCCCTGCAGCATGTCGGTCTTGCCGGCAACCGCAGCTTCGGTCAGCACCCTGGTCGTCTCCTGGAAGGAGGCGGCCGAGATGAAGGACGGCGTCTGCAGCGAGGCCTTGGTGATGCCCAGCAGCACCGGCTGGCCTTCGGCCGGCTTCTTGCCGTCCTCGACCAGGCGCTCGTTGACCTCTTCCAGTTCGATCACGTCGACGTGGTCGCCCGGAATGTAGGTCGAGTCGCCCTGCACCGTGATCTCGACCTTCTGCAGCATCTGGCGAACGATCACCTCGATGTGCTTGTCATTGATCGACACGCCCTGCAGACGGTAGACTTCCTGGATTTCGTTCACGAGGTAGGAAGCAAGTGCTTCCACGCCCTTGATCGCCAGGATGTCGTGCGGCGCCGGATTGCCGTCGAGGATGTAGTCGCCCTTCTCGATGACGTCGCCGTCCTGGAGATGGAACGGCTTGCCCTTCGGGATCAGGTATTCGACCGGCTCAAGCGTCGAGTCATGCGGCTCGATGATGATGCGGCGCTTGTTCTTGTAGTCGCGGCCGAAGCGGATCGTGCCATCGATCTCGGCGATGATGGCGTGATCCTTCGGACGACGTGCCTCGAACAGTTCGGCAACACGCGGCAGACCACCGGTGATATCCTTGGTCTTGGCGCTTTCCATCGGGATACGCGCCAAAACGTCGCCGGGACGAACCTGCGAACCCGGCTCGACCGAAAGAATGGCCTCGACCGAGAGCAGGAAGCGGGCGTCGCCGCCCTTCGACAGCTTGCCGACCTTGCCCTTGGGGTCAAGGATCGCGATCGCCGGCTTGAGGTCGTTGCCGCGTGGCGTCGAGCGCCAGTCGATGACCTCGCGCTTGGTGATGCCGGTCGATTCGTCGGCCGTTTCCTGAACGGAAATGCCGTCGACCAGATCCTCGTACGACACCTTGCCCTCGATTTCGGTGAGGACGGGGCGGGTATAGGGATCCCATTCGGCGATACGCTGGCCGCGCTTCACCTTGTCGCCATCGTCCACGAAGATGCGCGAACCATAGGTAAGGCGATGCGAGGCACGCTCCTTGCCGGCTTCGTCGAGGATCAGCACCGCCATGTTGCGGCCCATGACCATCTGCTGGCCGTCCGAGTTGCGCACCACGTTGCGGTTGCGGATCTCGACCTTGCCCTCATACGAGGCTTCAAGGAACGAGCTGTCCACCACCTGCGCCGTACCGCCCATGTGGAAGGTACGCATGGTGAGCTGGGTCCCCGGCTCGCCGATCGACTGCGCCGCGATGACGCCGACGGCTTCGCCCTGGTTGACCGGGGTGCCGCGGGCAAGATCGCGTCCGTAGCAGACCGCACAGACGCCGATCCTGACCTCGCAGGTCAGTGCCGAGCGAATGCGGACCGACTGCACGCCGGCCTTTTCGATCTTTTCCACGTCACGTTCGTCCATCAGCGTTCCGGCCTTGACCAGAACCTCACCCGAAACCGGATGCGTGATGTCGTCGAGCGAGGTGCGGCCCAGCACGCGCTGGCCGACCGAAGCGACGACCTGACCGGCATCGACGATCGGCTGCATGGTGAGGCCCTTGTCGGTGCCGCAATCCACGGAGTTGACGATGCAGTCCTGCGCCACGTCGACCAGACGACGGGTGAGGTAGCCCGAGTTCGCCGTCTTCAAGGCGGTGTCGGCCAGACCCTTGCGGGCGCCGTGGGTCGAGTTGAAGTACTCGAGCACGGTCAGGCCTTCCTTGAAGTTCGAGATGATCGGCGTCTCGATGATTTCACCCGAGGGCTTTGCCATCAGGCCGCGCATGCCGGCGAGCTGACGCATCTGGGTGGGCGAACCACGCGCACCCGAATGCGACATCATGTAGATCGAGTTCATCGGCTTTTGACGGCCACTGTCCTCGAACTCGACGGCCTTGATGCGGGCCATCATCTCGTCGGCGACCTTTTCCGAGCACTTCGCCCAGGCGTCGACGACCTTGTTGTACTTCTCGCCCTGCGTGATCAGGCCGTCATTGTACTGCTGCTCGTATTCCTTGGCCAAAGCCTCGGTGTCGGAAACCAGCTTGATCTTGGCGTCCGGGATCAGCATGTCGTCCTTGCCGAACGAAATGCCGGCGCGGCAGGCGTGGCTGAAGCCGAGGGCCATGATGCGGTCGCAGAAAATGACCGTCTCCTTCTGACCGCAGTGGCGGTAGACGGTGTCGATCATCTTGGAGATGTTCTTCTTGGTCATCTCCTGGTTGGCCGTCTCGTAAGGCACATTGACGTTCTTCGGCAGCAGCTCGCCGATGATCATGCGGCCAGGCGTGGTGTCGTAGATTTTCGACACGACCTTGCCTTCGGCGTCGACCGTGCGGAAACGACCCTTGATCTTGGAGTGCAGCGTCACCGCCTTGGTCTCGAGCGCGTGCTGGAGTTCGCCCATGTCGGCAAACACCATGCCTTCGCCCGGCTCGTTCTGATTGACGATCGAGAGATAGTAGAGACCCAGGACCATGTCCTGCGAAGGCACGATGATCGGCGCGCCGGAAGCCGGGTGCAGGATGTTGTTGGTCGACATCATCAGCACGCGGGCTTCAAGCTGCGCTTCCAACGAGAGCGGCACGTGAACGGCCATCTGGTCGCCGTCGAAGTCGGCGTTGAAGGCCGTGCAGACCAGCGGATGCAGCTGGATCGCCTTGCCTTCGATCAGGATCGGCTCGAACGCCTGGATGCCAAGGCGGTGCAGCGTCGGCGCACGGTTCAACAGCACCGGATGCTCGCGGATGACCTCGTCGAGGATATCCCAGACTTCCGGACGCTCCTTCTCGACCAGCTTCTTGGCCTGCTTGACGGTCGAGGAGAACCCCTTGGCGTCGAGGCGGGCGTAGATGAACGGCTTGAACAGTTCGAGCGCCATCTTCTTCGGCAGGCCGCACTGGTGCAGCTTGAGCTCCGGACCGGTGACGATGACCGAACGGCCCGAATAGTCGACGCGCTTGCCGAGCAGGTTCTGGCGGAACCGGCCCTGCTTGCCCTTCAACATGTCGGACAGCGACTTCAGCGGACGCTTGTTGGCGCCGGTGATGACGCGGCCGCGACGGCCGTTGTCGAACAGCGCATCGACGGCTTCCTGCAGCATGCGCTTTTCATTGCGCACGATGATGCCGGGGGCGCGCAGCTCGATCAGCCGCTTCAGACGGTTGTTGCGGTTGATGACGCGGCGATAGAGATCGTTCAGGTCGGACGTCGCGAAACGTCCACCATCCAGAGGAACCAGCGGGCGCAGGTCCGGCGGGATCACCGGAACCACCTTCATGATCATCCATTCCGGACGGTTGCCGGACTCCATGAAGTTCTCGACGACCTTGAGCCGCTTCAGATACTTCTTCTGCTTCAGCTCGGACGTGGTCGAAGCCAGTTCCGAACGCAGGTCGCCGGCGATCTTCTCCAGGTCCATGCCGGCCAGAAGGTCATGAATGGCCTCGGCACCGATCATGGCGGTGAACGAATCCTCGCCATATTCGTCGACGGCGATCATGTACTCTTCCTCGCTGAGCAGCTGGTGCTCCTTCAGCGCGGTGAGGCCAGGCTCGGTGACGATGTAGTTCTCGAAGTAGAGGACGCGCTCGATGTCCTTCAGCGTCATGTCGAGCAGTGTGCCGATGCGCGACGGCAGCGACTTCAGGAACCAGATGTGAGCGACAGGTGCCGCCAGCTCGATGTGGCCCATGCGTTCGCGGCGAACGCGCGACAGCGTGACTTCGACGCCGCACTTTTCGCAGATGACGCCCTTGTACTTCATGCGCTTGTACTTGCCGCACAGGCATTCATAGTCCTTGATCGGGCCAAAAATGCGCGCGCAGAACAGACCGTCACGCTCCGGCTTGAAGGTGCGGTAGTTGATGGTCTCCGGCTTCTTGATCTCGCCGAACGACCAGGACAGAATCTTCTCAGGGCTGGCGAGCGATATCCGGATGGAATCGAACACCTGCGCCGGCGCCTGCGGATTGAAGAGATTCATGACCTCTTGGTTCATGCCGTTCTCCTTTTCGGGGTCCTCGAAAACCCCTTGCATCTAACGCGGGCCAAATGCCCGCTGAGTGGTCGGCCCACTGGCCGTAGAATTTGTTGCATCCGGTCGCGGCGTTCCGCGACCGGATGTCTTGCTTACTCGGCCGCGCCCCTATTCGGCAGCATCTGGCAGCCGGACAGGGTTGTCGTCGAGCTTGGTATTCTCCAGCTCGACATTGAGGCCGAGAGACCGCATTTCCTTGACGAGCACGTTGAAGCTCTCGGGAATGCCGGCCTCGAACGTGTCGTCGCCGCGCACGATCGCCTCGTAGACCTTGGTGCGGCCGGCGACATCGTCCGACTTCACCGTCAGCATTTCCTGCAGCGTGTAGGCGGCGCCATAGGCTTCCAGCGCCCAGACCTCCATTTCGCCGAAGCGCTGGCCACCGAACTGCGCCTTGCCGCCCAGCGGCTGCTGGGTAACGAGCGAGTACGGACCGATCGAACGCGCGTGGATCTTGTCGTCCACCAGGTGGTGAAGCTTGAGCATATAGATATAGCCCATCGTCACCTTGCGATCGAACGGCTCGCCGGTGCGTCCGTCATAGAGCTGCGACTGACCGCTGGTGTGCAGGCCCGCCTGCTCCAGCATGATGTTGATGTCGACTTCATGCGCGCCGTCGAACACCGGTGTCGCGATAGAGACGCCGCGGCGCATCTGCTCGCTGAGGCGAACGATGCTCTCGTCGTCATATTCGCGGACCGGCTCGTTGCGGTCGTTGGCTGGGATGAAGCTCTCAAGCGTCTTGCGCAACGGCTTGATGTCTCCAGCCGTCTTGTACGCGTCGATCAGCTCGCCGATCTTCTTGCCCATGCCCGCGCATGCCCAGCCCAGATGCGTTTCCAGGATCTGGCCGACATTCATGCGGCTCGGCACACCCAGCGGGTTGAGCACGATATCGGCATGCGTGCCGTCCTCGAGGAAAGGCATGTCCTCGACCGGAACGATGCGCGACACGACACCCTTGTTGCCGTGACGTCCGGCCATCTTGTCGCCCGGCTGCATCTTGCGCTTCACGGCCACGAAGACCTTGACCATCTTCATGACGCCAGGAGGCATTTCGTCGCCGCGCTGGACCTTCTCGACCTTGTCCATGAAGCGCTGCTCGAGCGCCTTCTTGGAATCGTCGTACTGGCCACGCAGGGCTTCCAGTTCGCTCTGGAGCTTTTCGTTCTCCACCGCAAACTGCCACCACTGCGAACGCGGATACTCGTCCAGCGTGTCCTTCGACAGCTTCGAGCCCTTCTTGAAGCCCTTCGGCCCGGCAATCGCTTCCTTGCCGACGAGAACGTCGGAAAGGCGCGAATAGACGTTGCGGTCGAGGATCGCCTGCTCGTCGTCGCGGTCCTTGGCGAGGCGTTCGATCTCCTCGCGTTCGATCGCCATGGCGCGCTCGTCCTTCTCGACGCCGTGGCGGTTGAAGACGCGCACTTCGACGACGGTGCCGAAGGTGCCCGGAGGCATGCGCATCGAGGTGTCGCGAACGTCGGACGCCTTTTCACCGAAGATGGCGCGCAGGAGCTTTTCTTCCGGCGTCATCGGGCTTTCGCCCTTCGGCGTGATCTTGCCGACCAGGATGTCGCCCGGCTGCACTTCCGCGCCGATATAGACGATGCCGGCTTCGTCGAGGTTCTTCAGCGCTTCTTCCGAAACGTTCGGAATGTCGCGTGTGATTTCCTCCGGTCCAAGCTTGGTGTCGCGGGCCATGACCTCGAATTCCTCGATGTGGATCGAGGTGAAGACGTCGTCGGCCACGATGCGCTCGGAGAGCAGGATCGAGTCCTCGTAGTTGTAGCCGTTCCACGGCATGAACGCGACCAGCACGTTGCGGCCGAGCGCCAGATCGCCGAGCTCGGTCGACGGACCGTCGGCGATGATGTCGCCCTTGTTGACGCGGTCGCCCATGCGCACCAGCGGACGCTGGTTGATGCAGGTGTTCTGGTTCGAACGCTGGAACTTCATCAGCCGGTAGATGTCGACGCCCGACTTGCCGGGATCGAGATCTTCCGTGGCGCGGATGACGATACGCGTCGCGTCCACCTGGTCGACGATGCCGCCGCGGCGGGCGCCGATGGCGGCGCCCGAGTCACGGGCAACGATCGGCTCCATGCCGGTGCCTACGAACGGCGCTTCGGCGCGCACCAGCGGCACGGCCTGACGCTGCATGTTGGAGCCCATCAGCGCGCGGTTGGCGTCGTCGTTCTCGAGGAACGGGATCAGCGCCGCGGCCACGGACACCATCTGCTTGGGCGACACGTCCATCAGATCGACGTTTTCGCGCGGCGCCATCATCACTTCGCCGGCGCTGCGGCAAATGACGAATTCGTCGACGAAACCACCATTCTTGTCGAGCTCGGCATTGGCCTGCGCGACGTGGTGCTTGGACTCTTCCATAGCGGAGAGATAGACGACCTCATTGGTCAGCTTGCCGTTGACGATCTTGCGGTACGGGCTTTCGATGAAGCCGTACTTGTTGACGCGCGCGAAGGTCGCCAGCGAGTTGATCAGACCGATGTTCGGGCCTTCCGGCGTCTCGATCGGGCAGATGCGGCCGTAATGCGTCGGGTGCACGTCGCGCACTTCGAAGCCGGCGCGCTCGCGGGTCAGACCGCCCGGGCCAAGTGCCGACAGGCGGCGCTTGTGGGTGATCTCCGACAGCGGGTTGGTCTGATCCATGAACTGCGACAGCTGCGAGGAACCGAAGAACTCGCGCACGGCGGCAGCCGCCGGCTTGGCGTTGATCAGGTCCTGCGGCATCACCGTATCGATCTCGATCGAGGACATACGTTCCTTGATCGCGCGCTCCATGCGCAGCAGGCCGACGCGGTATTGGTTCTCCATCAGCTCGCCGACAGAACGCACGCGGCGGTTGCCGAGATTGTCGATGTCGTCGATCTCGCCCTTGCCGTCGCGCAGCTCGACCAGCGTCTTGACCACGGCCAGGATGTCGTCCTTGCGCAGCACACGCACGGTATCCTCAGCCTTGAGCTCGAGGCGCATGTTCATCTTGACGCGGCCGACGGCCGACAGGTCGTAGCGCTCCGAGTCGAAGAACAGCGAGTTGAACATGGCTTCGGCGGTTTCAAGCGTCGGCGGCTCGCCCGGGCGCATGACACGGTAGATGTCGAACAGTGCGTCCTGGCGGCTCTCGTTCTTGTCGACGTTGAGCGTATTGCGGATGTAGGCGCCGACATTGACGTGGTCGATGTCGAGAACCTTGATCTCGCTTTCGCCCGTGCCGAGCAGCACCTTCAGCGTCTTTTCGTCGATCTCGTCGCCGGCTTCGAGGAAAATCTCGCCGGTGCCGTAGTTGACGATGTCCTCGGCCAGGTAGTTGCCGAGCAGATCCTCGTCGGTCGCCTTGATCGCCTTCAGACCCTTTTCGCCAAGCGCCCTTGCCTGGCGGGCGGTGATCTTCTTGCCGGCCTCGACGACAACTTCGCCGGTGTCGGCATCGACGAGGTCGCCAACGGCCTTCAGGCCGCGGAAACGCTCGACGTTGAACGGGATGCGCCAGTGGTCGCCGGCGCGCTTGTAGGTGATCTTGTTGTAGAAGGTCGACAGGATTTCTTCGCCGTCCATGCCGAGCGCCATCAAGAGCGACGTCACCGGAATCTTGCGGCGGCGGTCGATACGGGCGTGCACGACGTCCTTGGAATCGAACTCGATGTCGAGCCACGAACCGCGATAGGGAATGACGCGCGCCGCAAACAAAAGCTTGCCCGAGGAGTGCGACTTGCCCTTGTCATGGTCGAAGAAGACGCCCGGCGAACGGTGCATCTGCGAGACGATGACGCGCTCCGTGCCATTGACGATGAAGGTGCCGTTGAGCGTCATGAGCGGCATGTCGCCCATATAGACGTCCTGCTCCTTGATGTCCTTGATCGACTTTGCGCCGGTATCCTCGTCGATATCGAACACGATGAGGCGCAGCGTCACCTTGAGTGGCGCGGCATAGGTCAGGTCGCGCTGACGGCATTCGTCAACGTCGAATTTCGGTCCTTCGAACTCGTACTTCACGAACTCCAGCATCGAGGAGCCGGAGAAATCGGAGATCGGGAAAACCGACTTGAAAACGGCCTGCAGTCCCTCGTCCGGACGCCCACCCTTGGGCTCCGCCACCATTAGGAACTGGTCATAGGATGCTTTTTGAACCTCGATCAAGTTCGGCATCTCCGCAACTTCCGGAATCTTTCCGAAGAACTTGCGTACGCGTCTGCGGCCATTGAAAGTCTGGGTCTGGGCCATCGTCGCTCCTTAGCTATAAACTCGGGGCGAGCCTCGCCGCGGCTCACCTTGCATGCGCGGCCACCTCGGCGGCGGCCCCTGATCTGTTTCCCGCCGCCTGGCGGCAACGGCTAAAACGGGAGAAAACCCGTTTCCTGAAGGCCGGTTTCGGCCCTCAGGAAAGAGGTTCTCGTACATCTCGCGCTACGCATCCTCCCCTCTGATGAAGGGAGTGGCGGACGGCGCGAGGCCGCCCGCCGCTTTTACGCTTACTTCAGGTCGACTTTGGCGCCGGCTGCTTCCAGCTGGGCCTTGAACTTCTCAGCGTCAGCCTTGGAAACGGCTTCCTTGACCGGCTTCGGAGCTGCTTCGACCAGATCCTTGGCTTCCTTGAGGCCCAGGCCGGTGATGGCGCGGACTTCCTTGATGACGTTGATCTTCTGAGCGCCTGCCTCGGTGAGGACGACGTCGAATTCCGTCTTTTCCTCAGCCGGAGCAGCAGCAGCGGCAGCGCCGCCGGCAGCGGCAACCGCCACCGGAGCAGCAGCCGAAACGCCCCACTTTTCTTCCAGAAGCTTCGACAGCTCGGCCGCCTCGAGGACGGTCAGCTTCGAAAGGTCGTCTACGATCTTTGCCAGATCAGCCATTGTTGTATTCCTTCATCAGGTTCGAACGTGTGTTTGTGATAGCGAGGAACGGCCTCATGCCGCCTCGTCCTTCCGGGCGTAAGCGCCGATGACGCGCGCGACCGAAGCCGCTGGCGCATTGACGATCTGGGCGATCCGGGTTGCCGGCGTGGCGATCATGCCAACCAGCCTGGCGCGCAGCTCATCGAGCGACGGAAGTGTGGCGAGTGCCTTCACACCGTCGGCGTTGAGCGAGGTGGTGCCCATTGCGCCGCCGAGAATGACCAACTTGTCATTTCCCTTGGCGAAATCGGACGCGACCTTCGGCGCCGCAATCGGATCCTCCGAATAAGCGATCAGCGTCTGTCCCTTGAACAGGTCGATGATCGATGCGGAGTCCGTGCCCTGAAGAGCGATTTTGGCGAGACGGTTCTTCGCGACTTTGACGGTGCCACCGGCAGCGCGCATTTTCGACCGAAGGTCGTTCATTTGCGCGACGGTGATACCGGCGTAGTGGGCCACGACGACTGAACCAGCGCCTGCAAAAGCACCATTCAGGCCCGTGACGAGTTCGCGTTTTTCCGCTCTGTCCACTGCCTATCTCCAGTTGACCCCTGCCCCGCTAGTGGGACAGGCGTCGGGTTGCCTTTTTGCCGGCCGGGCCATCCATTACAGATCTCCCGAACGACGCTCGAGGATCCTGCCCCCTTTCGCCACATCGACGGCAAGCCGGAGATGCGCAGACAAAAGGCAAACACGGTTCGAACCTTTCATTGGAGCTTGTCGCTCCGTTGTCCGGTTTTCACCCGTCTCATGCAGGCCCAATTCAATTAAGGCTTCTGGGCCGCCTGCAATCTCGGACAGGATGTCCGGAAGCCTCTCGACTTCCGGTACCGGGCCGCCGACAAGTCGGAGGCCCGGAATTCACTTGCGGATCAGCGCCTTGGCAGCCGATCCAGATGTTCGTATCAAGACGCTGCGAGCGTCGAGACGTCGAGCTTGAGGCCCGGGCCCATCGTCGAGGTGACCGACACCTTCTTGACGTAGTTGCCCTTGGCGCCAGCCGGCTTTGCCTTGGTCACGGCATCGGCGAAGGCGCGGACGTTTTCTTCCAGCGCCTTGACGTCGAACGAGACCTTGCCGACGCCGGCATGAACGATGCCGGCCTTCTCGACGCGGAACTCGACAGCGCCGCCCTTCGATGCCTTGACGGCGGCGGCGACGTCGGTGGTGACGGTGCCGACCTTCGGGTTCGGCATCATGCCGCGCGGGCCCAGCACCTTGCCCAGACGGCCGACCAGCGGCATCATGTCCGGCGTGGCGATGCAGCGATCGAAGTCGATCGTGCCCTTCTGGACGATGTCGACCAGATCCTCGGCACCGACGATGTCGGCGCCGGCGGCGCGAGCCTCATCGGCCTTGCCGCCACGTGCGAACACGGCGACGCGGACCGAGCGGCCGGTGCCGTTCGGCAGGTTGACCACGCCGCGGACCATCTGGTCGGCATGGCGCGGGTCGACGCCGAGGTTCATCGCCACTTCGATGGTCTCGTCGAACTTCACCGTCGAACGGTCCTTGAGCAGCTTCAGCGCCTCACCAAGGGCATAGGCCTTGTTGGGGTCGATGCCGTCACGGGACTTCGATACACGCTTTGCAATCTTTGCCATGATCTCAGCCCACCACTTCCAGACCCATCGAGCGGGCGGAGCCCTCGACCATGCGCATGGCCGCCTCGACGTCGTTTGCGTTCAGATCCTTCATCTTCTGTTCGGCGATGGCGCGCACCTTGTCGCGGCCGATCGTGCCGGCCTTGATCTTGCCCGGCTCTTTCGAACCTGACGTCAAGTTCGCCGCCTTTTTCAGGAAGTAGCTCACCGGCGGCGTCTTCATGACGAAGGTGAAGGACTTGTCCTGGTAATAGGTGATGACGACCGGGATCGGCGATCCCTTTTCCATTTCCTGGGTCTGCGCGTTGAACGCCTTGCAGAATTCCATGATGTTGATGCCGCGCTGGCCAAGTGCCGGGCCGATCGGCGGAGACGGCGTAGCCGATCCCGCTTTGACCTGGAGCTTGAGCTGGCCTGCAATTTTCTTAGCCATCTCTTTCCTGCCTTTATCTCATGCCGGCCCCAGTATCGGGAACACCGGCGGTTGCAGTCTGGTGGTGCGGTCCGCGCGGCCGGCTAAAGCCGCATTCGCCTCCCACCCGTTCATGGCCGCGCGCTTTCCGCGCCGCCTCCCCTTGCCGGCGAACCGGCGCAGGGTTTTCGGATCAGCCCTTTTCGACCTGTCCGAATTCCAGATCGACCGGCACGGCGCGCCCGAAGATCGAAACTTCCACCTTGAGCCGCGCCCGCTCCTCGTCCACTTCCTGGACGAAACCGTTGAACGAGGCGAACGGACCATCCGAAACGCGGATCGCCTCGCCGATCTCGAAAGTGACCGAGGGCTTCGGCCGCTCGACGCCTTCCTGAACCTGGTTCAGGATGCGCTGCGCCTCGGCTTCGGTGATCGGCACCGGCTTGGAGTCACCGAGGAAGCCGGTGACCTTCGGCGTGTTCTTGACCAGCGAGAACACCGCATCGGTCAGATTGGCCTTGAGCAGCACATAGCCCGGAAAGAACTTGCGCTCGGCATCGACCTTGCGGCCGCGGCGGATTTCGACGACCTTCTCGGTCGGCACCACGATCTGCTCGATATCGGCGGACAGGCCCTTCTGCTTGGCCTTGTTCTCAATGTCCTCGGCGACCTTCTTTTCGAAGTTCGAATAGGCGTGGACGATGTACCAGCGCGCGGTCATTTCAAGACTTCTCCGTAATCGCCGGACTTAATGGCCGAGGCTCAGTAACCGCTCGATCGCGTAGCCCATGGCCACGTCGGCGGTGAAGAAAAAGATCATCGCGATGACCGCGAATACGAGCACCATCACCGTCGAGATCATCGTCTCCCGGCGCGACGGCCAAGTCACCTTGGCGGTCTCCGCGCGGACCTGCTGGAGAAAGACGAAAGGATTTGTGGTTTTCGAAGCCATATGCCGCTCTGTCTTCAAGACCCGTTGGCCGGGTCTCCTGGATGATCCCGCTGGCCGGGACGTGCCGCCTGGGTTCAAGTCGGCACCGAATCAGCGCCATTTCGCCCATGCAAATCGGACGCGTAAAGCCGGCTTCCCAGCTCCACGCGTCGCGTGTCTGTTGTGTCTACATAAAACCGATTCTTGATCCACGCAAGTGGCAAGTGTCCGCTTTATGACCAAACGCCGCCTCGGAACCATCCAGTCGTCCCGTCCCGGCTATCGGGGCCTTATGCCTCAGTTCACCCAATATGGCAAGCCGCCTGCCGTTTTTCAATGCCAGACCCTAATTCCGGAGGGTGCATCCGGAAGATCAGGCACGTGATTACAAGTTCCAGGAAATGGCGTTGGGGACGAACCTGCGACCTGCTGTTTTGGAAACCAAATGAAGCGCACGCAAGATTGGAATCCAGCTGCCCATGCCGAGGCAGCTGGATCTACCCAGGGTTAGCTCAGGCGCAGGCGAGTTCGACTCCGGCCACTGCGCCGATTCCGCGTGGCGGGCGTGGGCGCGGCGCGATCACTGCCGGGCACGGGGGCGGGTCGTCGTCATCGTCGGGGCCGAAAGAACGGCCACGACGCCGCCAAGCCTTGAGACCGCTGCGGCGCGTGGAGGGTCGCCAAGGCAGCACCCGGCCTGAAGTCTCTTTCCCCAGCGTGGGTTTCTCATCCAGAGCCTTCAACGCCCTCAGAATCTGGTCGACAGGGATTACCGTGCCGTTGTCCAGGCGGCGCAAGGCAGGCTGGTTTTCCACCGCGCAGGCATCGGACGCCCACGAGGAAAGCAGTGCCCGCTTTTCTCCACGGCTGAGGCGTGGATGGTTGATGACGTCGTCTGGATTGTCGAGCAGGCACAAAGAAGTTTCAATTTTGCCCGAGCGTGCCGCAGAAAGTGTCGGTGTCTCGTAGAAGTTGTCCATCTCCATTCTCCGCAATCTGGGCCTCCCGGCCGAAGCCGGGAGGCGGACCGCAGGGATAACTGAATCGATACGATCAGGCCGCTTTGCGGGTGCGTTCCGTATCCTGGGCGATCTGCTTGCCGCCCACCTGGGCGTCGCCGGCCCCGATGCTGATGCGGCGCGGCTTCAGCTCTTCGGGAATCTCACGGACGATGTCGATGGTCAGGAGACCGTTCTCAAGGTTTGCTGCCTTGATCTTCATGTGGTCGGCAAGTTTAAACGTCTGCCTGAAAGTGCGGTAGGCGATGCCCTGGTGCAGCAGCTGGCGTCCGCTCTGGTCATCAGCCTTCTGGCCTACCACGACCAGTTCGGGTCCATGCTGGGTCAGCTCAACCTCATCCTGGCTGAAGCCTGCGATGGCCATCGAGATACGGTAATCGTTCTCGTCGACCTTCTCGATGTTATAGGGCGGCCAGTCCGGACGCGTGCCGCTGTCGAGCATGTCGAAAAGACGGTCAAAACCGACGGTGCTGCGATAGAGAGTATCAAAGGTTCTCATAGCCACATCCTCCTTGAAGCAACATGGGTACAAGGGCGCCGCCCAGCAGCGCCGCCTTTTGTCAAGCCAATCGGCCTCGGCGGGAAACGAATTAGGAAGGGCTGAAAACCGGTTCAAGAGCCCTATTCAAAAAAATTCCAGAAGCCAGGCCAGCATCCCGCTTCCAATAATTCGCAGCCGCTGAAAAGCAGCTGGCGGCAGCAAAATAGGCCTATTCTGAATTGTGAACGCAAATGGCAATTGGCTCGCCAATGGCAGTTGAATCAAGGAAATCGGTTCGTGGAAATACGCCGACTTCGGCATTGCGCATCAGCGCTCTCGCTCTGCGCATGCCTTCGGAACGTCGCTCGTCGAGTACGCGGCTTCAGCCCAACCAAACGAGGAGCCAAAACAAGGCGTTTCTAAAATGCCGGATTCCAACGAGGAAAATGGCACGGGCAGCAGGGCTCGAACCTACGACCTGCGGTTTTGGAGACCGCCGCTCTACCAACTGAGCTATGCCCGTACGCGCGTTTCAGCGCAGGCGCTTCCTAAAAGCTTCCGGGCGCGCTGTAAAGAGTTGTCTGACGCGCTTTCAGATCCTTTGCCAAAATCCGAATAGGTGATGACCAGCCCGTCCCTGCCTATCTCGATTTTTCGCCTGCCTGAAGCCGCATGCCGGCGCTCAGCCCCCGGCCGGCGGCTTGTACGGCCCGCCCGGCACGCCCCAGCCCCAGGCCGGCATCGGTTCGGTCTGCGGGTCGCAGGTCTCGCCGAGGGTGGAATTCATCTTGGCAAGCCGTGACCCCCATTCGACATAGCCCATGAAGGCGGAACGGAATTCGGGATCGTCCGGCAGCCCGACCGCATCGGCGGCATCGGCAAGCAGGCTGATCCAGCGGCGGCGCTGTTCCTCCGTCAGATGCTTGCCCAAGTGATGCATGACCATCTCGCGATGGCCGCCATGCTGTTCGCTGTAGGTCTTGGGTCCGCCAAAAACCTCGCCGATGAAGGCCGCGACATGCGCGGGATGATCCGGCGACATGTGTTTGAACACTGGGCCGACCACCGGGTCGCGCGACACCTTGTCGTAAAAGGTTTCCGTCAGCCAGTTGAGGGCTTCGATGCCGCCGGCCCATTCGTAGAGTGTCGGGATGTCCTGGCTCATTGTCGATCCTCCGCCAGCCCGGCGCCGGCACGACGATAGCGGAAATCGCGCCCTGCTCAACCTGCCTCGATGGCGAGTGTGAACCCGCCGCGCTACAATTTGGCCGGCGCTTCGGCCTGGGCGTTGGGCGACGGCGCCACGCGGCAGTTCTCAGCTTTCGGCACCGACTTGCAGATGCCGGGACCCGTCAGCGCATCCACCGACTGGGGCCCGGTCGTCAGCCCGACCTCCAGCATCATATCAGGGTCGAGCTCACGCTCGGCGAAACGGTCCTGAAGCGCTGTGAACAGACGGGGGCTGATCGCCATCTCATTCAGATACGTCTTCACCAATTGCTTCTGTCCCATCAGGTAGAAGCTGAGTCGCGCCTGGGGGCCGACAAACCGTCTGGCGCCACCGGCCAGCATGAGCGCGCAGGCCGAATCGCAGTCGGCTCCGGCGTCGAAGCTCAGCCCGGCATAGATGCCGTCCTCGACCGGGTCACCGATATCGGTGCGGCCAACGGCGACGTCGAGCTTCTTTTCATGGATGATCCGTCCGGTCGCCAGAGCGCTGAACAAGTCTCCGCCTCGTGAGCTGATCACCACGGGCAGCCGCCGGTTGCCAAGCGTGTCGAGTAATTGGCGCAATTTTTGCGGTGTCTGAGGCGTGATCGCGCCTTGCGCAGAAATCCATTGCGGACACTGCGGCGTGCAATGCTGGTCGCTGCCGCGGACCACGACAAAGCTCATATCCACACGAGCCGCTGCGGGGTCCGGCAAAGGCTTTGTGACAGCGGCGGGCTTGGCTGCCACATTCGCGAGCTTGACTGCGACCGTCGTGGCAGCGACCGGCGGCGTCGGCTTGCCTGCCGGTCCAGGCACTTCCCGGCAGTTCGGAGCCGGCGGGTCGAACATGCACAAACTTGCTCTGGTAAACAGCTCAAGAGTGTCCGTGCTGGTCGCCAGTTTCATCGTCAGCATATCGTGGAGGCCGATCTGCCTGATGTCGCTCGCCGGCGTCGCCTTCATCAAGTCCAGCACGCCCTGCCCGATACCCATCTCTCGGAGATAGGCCGAGATCTTTCTCGCGTACCCCTTGCTCATCTCATAGGTCTTGTAGCTTTCACCTTGAGTGACCGTTTGCGTGGTGACCCGATATTTTTTGCCCCGTTTGACGCGATATGTGGTCCGGTAGTGCGTTGTGGAGGGGAACCAGGTGGTGGTGATCTGATGAACACCCAGATAGTTCCAGCCGCCGGCGACGCGCCGGACGCCTCCGGCAAACATTAGCGGACAGGCGGAATTGCAGCTGGCACCGTCAGACGCTCTGCCGAAAAAAGCCGTGCCCTTGCCGTAGTCGGCGCCACAACCCTCTGTCCCGGGCCAACAATCGGGAAACTCGGTCTTGCCGATGGCGATATCGAGCTTGTTTTTGCGGATTATCCGGCCAAGCTGGAGCGCGGCTTCGACATTGCCACCGAAGGAATTGACGATGATGGGCAGTTTGTGGCTGCCAAGCTTCTTCAAGGTGCGCTTGAGCAGGGCTGGCGTCCCGGCTGCGATGTCGCCTTCGGCGGAGATCCACTCCGGACAATTGGGCTCGCAGCCCGGTGCGTTGCTGCGCGCGACGACAAACTTCATCTCCGAGCGATCCTCGGACCATATCGTCGGATCATTCGTCGGATAGGGCACTCCCTGCAGAGGGAGCAATGTCTGCCATGTCCCGGGGGCGGCATCCTCGGCCTTCGCGGCGAAGGCAGCCATCGCCATCGCGGCCACCGTCGCCAGCCGAACCAGCCCGCGCCGCCACCTTGCAGCATTGTCTGAACGGTGTCCCCAAACCACGCCCGGCAAACCCCTCAATGCAATCCATAATAGTTGCGGCGACGGTGCTTGCAATAGCTTTGAACCAACCGTGCAATACTTGTGCCGCGCAACGCCGGAAACAAAAAGGCAGCCCCAAAGACCGCCCTCTCCTGGTCGATCCGGCTGACGCCGGCTCGACTATTTCTCGATGGTGATGACGACGCCGGCACGACGGTGCGGCCGCCTTCACGGAAGGCGAAGCAAGGCTTCTCTTCCATGACGATAGGCGCGATCAGCCATTGGACGACGGCACCACGCGGCAATTCTCAGGTTTCGGCGCCGATCTGCAGATGCTGGAACCCGTCAGCGCATCCACCGACTGGCGCCCGGTCGTCAGGCCAACCTTCAGCATCATGTCGGGTTCGAGCTGGCGCTCGACCGAACTGCCCTGGAGCGCCCTGAACAAAGCGGGGCTGATCGCCATCTCGTCGAGGTAGGACTTGACCGCCTGCTTCTGCCCCATCAGATAGAGGCTGAGCCGCGCCTGGGTACCGACAAGCCGCCTGGCGCCACCGGCCAGCATGAGCGCGCAGGCCGAATCGCAGTCGCCGTCGCCATCGACGCTCAGCCCGGCATAGGCGCCTTCCCTGGCCAGGCAATTCCACTCTGCCGGGTCGCAGCCGACGAAATCGGTGCGGGCAACGGCAACGTCGAGCTTCTTTTCATGGATGATCCGGCCCGCCGCCAGGGCGCCGGAGAGGTCGCCGCCTCGCGAGCTGATCACCACCGGCAGCCGCCGGTTGCCAAGCGTGGCGAGCAATTGGCTGAGTTTCTGCGGCGTCTGGGGCGTAATCGCGCCTTGCGCTGCAATCCATTCCGGGCAGTCGGGATTGCAGAGCGGGTTGCTGCCGCGAACCACGACAAAGCGCATGCCGTCATCGTGCGGCGCGCTCTCCGGCTTCACCGGCAGCGGCGCAGCCTTTGCCACGTCCGGCAGGCCGCCGGCTGGCTTGTTCGCCGGTATTTCCCGGCAATTCGGAGCCGGAAGGTTCAGCCTGCACAGGCTTGCGCTGGTCAGCAAATCTGCAGCGTCGTCGCTGGTGACCAGCTTCATTGTCAGCATGTCGCTGAGGTCGATCTGCTGGATGTCGCTGGCCGGCGTGCTCTTCATCGTCTCGATGATGCTGAGGTCGACACCCATCTCCTTGAAATAGGCGGACAGCTTGCGCTCCACCCCCTTGCTCATCTCGTAGGTCTTGTAGCTGCCGGTGTTCTTGCGGCTGACGACCTTCTTGCTGATGACCCGCTTCTTGCCTTTCACGATCCGGTAGCGGACCTGATATTGCACGTTCATCTGCACGATCGTGGTCGTGATCTGGTGGACGCCGAGATAGGCCAGCGGCCCGACCAGGCGCCTGGTGCCGCCGGCCAGCATCATTGGACAAGCGGACGCGCAATAGCTGCCGAGCACATAGGGGCTGCCGATATAGTGCGCGCCTCTGGCGTCGTTCTCCTTGCAGTTTTTCATCCCCGGCTCGCAGCCGACGAACCAGGTCCTGCCGACCGCGATGTCGAGCTTGTTCTTGCGTATCATCCGGCCCATGGCGATGGCCGCATCGACATCGCCGCCCGGAGAGTTGATGACGATCGGCAATTTGCGGCCGCCGAGCGTTTTCAGGGCAGCCTTGAGCAGCGCCGGCGACTTGGCCGATATGGCACCCTCGGCCGATATCCATTCCGGACAGGTCGGCTCACAGCCCGCCGCGCCGCTGCGCACGACGACGAACCGCATCGGCGGATCCGGATCCGGCTCTGAATTTTTTGTCTCGGCCGCGAAGGCGGCGCTGCCCACGGCAAGCATCGACACCAGGCAGATCAGCCCCAGTGCCAACCATGGCCGACTATGCAAACGGTGCTGTGGAACCATCCGACCAAGCCCTCAACGCAATCTATACTGTAGAGGCTCACAGACTTGCAACAGAGATTGGGACCCCAAATAGGCACATCTAGCCAACGAAAAAGGGCGGCCCGAGGGCCGCCCCTATCCGTTTCGATCCGGCGATGCCGGGCTCGATTACTCTTTGATGGTGACGACGATGCCGGCACCGACGGTGCGGCCGCCTTCACGGATGGCGAAGCGCAGCTTCTCTTCCATGGCGATCGGCACG
>NZ_JAMYQD010000039.1:0-24079 GCF_040320665.1 Mesorhizobium sp. M0626
CAGTCGCCGCTGCTTCACGCTGAGCTTCCAGGCCCCAAAGCGAAATGAGCGCTGCTCTCTGGTTCGCGGACTAGAAATGCGCTGGCGTAGCGCTACTCGAATGCGGGCCAGGAATTCGCGCATCCCGAAAGGCTTGGGAATGAAATCGGTTGCGCCGAGCTCCAGTGCAACCACTTTTTCCGCCTCATCAAGCCGGTCACCGCTGATCACTATGATAGGAACATCCGATTTTGTCGCCAGATTGCGGACGATCGCAAGTCCATCCTCCCGGCCTAGGTTAAGGTCAACAACCACGAGATCGACTGGCTCACGTGAAAGAACATAGTCAAACTGCTTGCTATCGTGGACTGCGGTTACCTTCAGGGCATGCATCGTGAGATACTCGGCGATGAGGCGCCGCATTGCGGCATCATCGTCAATGACAAGAACATGTTTCAACGGCACACCTTCAATCTTGAATCCCCTTGTCTAAACCTGTTGCCGAGCAACCCTGGGGCACCGACCCAGAACAGCTGCTCCTTGATACCACTCGCCGTTGCGTGCGGCCAATGTGAGGCCGTGCTCGTCCTGTTCTTTTCATCCCCAGCGAATTGACCGCACCAAGGCAGCCCGTGGCCACCAGACAGGTCCAAGCGCCGACATGACCCTGCCGTGTCGTCCTTCGCTTTTTCGCTTCGAGCTCCCCCGTTGGTGCAGGCCTGCCAATATCACTCAAGTTCGACCTCATGGATGCCAAGTTTCCTGCTATGCCCTTGCATCCTGGTCATCCTGGAGTTTGCGGACCTGGATCATCTCGATATCCTCCGGCTCGTGGATCCAGCTCGGACATGGTTGAGCAGCGCGGCGTTTGGCTTGATCGGAGAGGCGGTCGGCGGAAGAAGACCGTGATTCGCTCAGCGGCCTTGTGCAAAATAGTGTGTCTCCTGCCAAGCCGGCTTCGTCCAAGGTGGCCGGCGGCCTCAAATGCTGTTCGGCGACCGGCAGGTCGCCGGTTGAACGTCCGGGCTAACATTTCTCAGTTACTGCAACTCCTCCATCTTGAGCGTGTCACTATGCTTGTCCATTGCGCCGTCGGACTCCGTCAATGACGTGCGGTTATCTGCCGATGGGACTGTGCATGATCCACCCTTTGGCGGGGCGGCCGAACAGCTGAACGAGGATCGCACCAGGATGGGCTGCGCGGCCACGTCTTCCCAGTTGACCCTCGCCGCCGCGGATTTGCGCCTTCGAGCCAGCTTCGCGGACGAGCTCGCGTCTCAAGCAATGATCTGAGTGTGCAGGGCCGCGCATGGCTGCTCTTTAAGGACTGGCAGCATACCGGCAAAGTTGGGCCGCTTTATCGCCTTAGTCGATTCCCCACGGTGATCCCGAGCCTGAACAAGCCCGCCAAGCTCCCCATTTTGTCCTTGGCTTGGCGCTGACAGAAGTACCATCCATGACGCCAAAGTCGCGGCCCACACTCCAGGAGCAACGGACGGCCGGGACGGGAGTCATTGTACCAAGATGCTCCGGTCGCTGGCTGATCGGGCCCGCGCCACCCACGCATGCGCAAGATGCTCACCCACGCTGATACGAACACGGTCTTTGCTTCAATTGAAACCGAAAAGCTGAACTTGAACATCACACAGTAACAAACCTCCCCGATAAGCGCGTGCCGGACAGGGTCAGAACCCGTCCGGCGGCTTGGAAAGGTAGGTGATAGGGAATGTTTATTGCAGCTTGGCCGCTGGCCGTCGTCCTGTTGACATCCATGTCACTCCCAGCCGAGCCCGCGCCACTTTCTCCGCGTGAGTTCCGCAGCCTGTCGCGCAAATGCGCTCCCTGGGTTGCGCCGTCCACCCTCGCCGCGATTGCCAAGATTGAAAGTGGCTTTGACACGCTGGTGGCTCATGACAACACCACAGGTGAGCAGCTTCGCTGGATAGACCACCTGGAAGCCACGCGGGGCATCAAGGAACGCCTCGAAGCACAACATTCTGTCGATGTTGGATTGATGCAGATAAACAGCAAGAACTTTGCCATGCTCAATCTTACGCCGGAAAGGGCTTTCGAGCCCTGCGCCTCGCTTTCGGCTGCCGCCCACCTGCTTGAAAGCCGGTATGCCGGCGGCACCACTGCTGTGGCACAGCAACTGGCGCTTCGCCGTGCCATCTCGGCCTATAACACGGGCGACGTCACGCGTGGCTTCGCCAACGGTTATGTACGCAAGGTCGAGTCGGCCGCAAAGGACATCTCAAGTCTCCTTGAGCGAACGCTGGAGCCGACTGCTCGAGATGTGCCGCACCTTGAGGCGCCCGGTCGGAAAGCCGTGCCGCCTCTGCTCCAGCAGAGCCAACAGGCCAATAGAAAGAAGCAGCCCAACCAAGATTCTTGGGACATCTGGGGCTCGTATCAGCCAGACCGCTCCGGGGCCGATCCCTCCGGTCCGACAGGCAGCCAGGCTGCGAAAGCACGCGAACCCGCGAACCCGAACAAACTCGTATTCGATTGAAACATGGAGATGCAATGATGACGCCACTCAAGATACTTCGTGCGCTTAAAACGCGTGTTCCTTCGCCTTTTTCCATGCTGCGCATGGCGGCTGAATATGTACCGGCCGCTGCTGCAGGCGCGGCGTGGACGGTCTTCTACAGCGGGCCAGCCGCGGCTCAGGTGACCGGAGGGACGGATCCTGCCAAGATGGTCCAGAATATCTGCACGTTCATACTTGGCCCCTTTGGACAATCACTGGCCGTGCTCGGGCTCGTAGCCATCGGTATCTCTTGGATGTTCGGTCGTGCTTCACTTGGCCTGGTTGCGGGTGTCGTTGGAGGGATCGTCATCATGTTCGGGGCCAGCTTCCTGGGCAAGGCGCTCATAGGCGGCGGCTGATGAGCGACCGGTTGGAAGTGAGCACCCTCTATGTGGCGGCGACGCGCCCCGCACTGTTTCTGGGGGTGCCGCTGACGCTGGCCGGATTGCTCATGATGTTGGCTGGGCTTGTTATCATTATCCTTCAGAACCCGCTCTACGAAATCGTTCTCGCGCCACTCTGGTTCGGAGCACGGCTGGTTGTTGAGCGTGACTATAACGCGGCAAGCGTCGTGCTGCTCTATTTGCAGACGGCCGGCAGAAGCGTGGACGGGCCGGTCTGGGGAGGCGCAAGCGTCAGCGCCAATCCGATCAGAGTGCCGAAACGCGGAAGAGGAATGGTGTAATGTTCGGCGCCAGCGGCCGGACCGAGAGGTCTGGCGAGATCTACCTTCCGTATGTTGGTCACGTAAGCGATCAGGTTGTCCTTCTGGAAGACGGATCGATCATGGCCATGGCACATGTGAACGGTGTGCCCTTTGATTTGGAAGACGCTGAGATGCGCAACTCGCGCTGCCGCGCGTTCAACACTCTCTTGCGCAACATCGCCGATGACAATGTCTCGATATACGCTCATCTTGTGAGACACAACGATGTGCCGGCGCCGGCGCCGCGCCAGTTTCAAAGTGCATTCGCTGGCAGTCTGAGCGAGGCCTACGAGCGTCGTGTGCTGTCGGGAAAGCTCTTTCGCAACGATCACTTCCTCACTTTGATCGTGTCCCCCCGCACCGCAATCGGCAAGATCGGCTTGCGGATTGCCAAGTCCCGCAGACGGAATGAGCACGATCTAGCCACCCAAATGCGGAGCCTGGAAGACCTCTGGCACATCACTGCTGGCGCACTCGGCGGTTACGGTCTGCGCCGGTTGGGCATTCGTGAGAAAGGCAACGTGCTCTTCACGGAAATCGGCGAGGCGCTTCGGCTCATGATGACTTGCCGGTTTCTTCCGGTTCCGATGGTTACCGGCTCACTTGGCGCCTCGATCTACACTGACCAGGTCATATGCGGGAAGCGGGCGCTTGAGATTCGAAGGCCCGGGGATAGCTCCGTCGGATCATTGTTTTCGTTCCGTGAATATCCGGCGACGACGCGGCCGGGCATGCTAAATTCCTTGCTGTCCGCCAACTTCCCGCTTGTCCTGAGCCAGAGCTTTTCCTTCCTCACTCGCCCACAAGCTCATGCCAAACTAAGCCTTAAGTCCAGCCAGATGACGAGTGCCGGCGACAAGGCTCTCACCCAGATCAATGAACTTGCCGAGGCAGAGGACGCACTGGCAAGCAACGAATTCGTGATGGGTTCGCATCATCTGAGCCTGTGCGTCTATGCCGACAGCCTCAATAGCCTTGCAGATCGCGCAGCAAGTGCCCGCGCACGGCTGGCCGACGCGGGCGCCGTTATCGTCCAAGAGGGCATCGGCATGGAGGCCGCATATTGGTCCCAACTTCCGGGGAACAACAGGTGGCGCACGCGCCCGGGGGCGATCACCTCACACAATTTTGCCGGGCTCGTCTCATTTGAGAACTTCCCAAGCGGTTCCAGTTCCGGCCACTGGGGCAATGCTGTTGCGCGCTTTCGCACAAACGGTGGAACTTCTTTCGACTACATCCCCCATGAGAATGACGTCGGCATGACGGCAATATTCGGGCCCGTTGGCAAAGGCAAGACGACGCTGATGACCTTTGTCCTCGCGATGCTTGAGCAAAGCCTGGTCGATCGCAATGGTGCGATCGTCTTCTTCGACAAGGATCGGGGTGGTGAACTGCTGGTGCGAGCCACGGGAGGGACATATCTTGCGTTGCGCAGAGGCGCTCCGAGCGGCTTGGCCCCTCTGCGTGGACTGGACAACACCTCCGCCTCCCGGGACTTTCTGCGCGAGTGGTTGATGGCCCTGATCGAGAGTGACGGCCGTGGTCCGATCTCGCCGGAGGAAAGCCGTCGGCTGGAACGCGGCATTGTTCGTCAGCTTTCGTTCGAACCCCCTATGCGCTCACTTGCGGGCCTGCGCGAGTTCCTATTGCACAGCCCCTCCGAGGGCGCAGGAGCACGGCTGCATCGGTGGTGTAGAGGGGGGGCGCTTGGATGGGCCTTTGACGGCGACGTGGACGAAGTAAGGCTGGATGCCTCCATTACGGGCTTCGACATGACGCAGCTCCTGGAATATGAGGAGGTCTGTGCACCGGCCGCCGCATACCTTCTGCATCGAGTGGGCGCTATCGTCGATGGTCGTCGGTTCGTCATGAGCTGCGACGAATTTCGATTCTATCTACTCAACCCCCAATTCTCGGCCGTTATCGACAAGTTCTTGCTCACGGTCCGCAAAAACAACGGCATGTTGATACTCGCAACGCAGCAGCCTGAACACGTTCTGGAATCGCCTCTCGGAGCTAGTCTCGTTGCGCAATGTATGACGAAAATTTTCTACCCATCACCGACGGCGGACCGCTCTGCGTATGTCGATGGCTTGAAGTGCACTGCGCAGGAGTTCGAGGCAATCCGCCAGGGAATGGCAATCGGCAGCCGCAAGTTTTTGCTCAAGCGCGATAGCGGGAGTATTGTTTGCGAATTCGATCTTGGGCAGATGCGCGAGTACGTAGCCGTACTCTCGGGGCGGGCCAACACAGTGCGCTTTGCCGACCAGCTTCGTAACCAGCACGGAGACGCCCCAAGTGGGTGGCTCGACAAGTTCATGGCCCGGTACCACGAAGTTCAAGACTGACGGAGGAATATTCATGAAATTTGCCAAACTTGCAGTAACGACCCTTGCTGCTTCCCTTCTGCTTCACGGACAGGCCCGTTCGCAATTTATCGTCAGCGACCCTGTAACAGAAACACAAGCGACCTTAACAGCGCTTTCCAATGCGGCGATCCTTGAGAGGTCAATCGAGACGCTCGCTACCACGATTGAAATGGTGACAATTCTAACGTCGTCATTCGCTGTCACGGGACTGCTAAGCTCACTGAACCAAGGAAATCACTACCCGTCGAGCAATAAGCTGGAGGAGCAGATGTTTGATGCTCGGGCGCCAGCTTCGATTATGGCCCGTAACATAGCGAAGGACCCAAATCGGATAGTCAACGGCACCGATTCAGAAGCGAAACTGTTACAGGGACAAATCGCCGGGGCCGCCAATGCCGCAGCTATTGCAGCCGACACTTTGGGCATGATGGACAAGCGCCTTAAGGATAACGCCGGCACGCTTGGTCAGCTTTCCCGCTCGGGAAATATTATGCAGGCCACCGTGACCAACGGTCTGGTCCTCAAGCAGATTCACGATGCGATGATCCAAAATGTCCAGGCCACGAGTCTGCTGACAATGGCCACTGCACAAGGGAGCCTTCACGCCGTGGAGGAGGCCGCCACGCAGCGTCGCGAACATCAGGACACCGCTAATATGTTTAGCATCCTCCCGTAAACCACACAGAGTTCATCAGGCTCAGCTGCGCTGATCAGGGACACATCAGGCTCACGCCATGAATTTCAAAATTCCCGCGCCATTCACGACTATACACACGATCTTTCATGGGGCCTTCACGTCCGGGCTGCACAAAGTGCTTGAAAACGTCCAAGCGGCGGTCAGTGCGCCTCTGGTTGCGTGTGTCACGCTCTGGATAATAATCCAAGGCTGTCTGGTCATGCGTGGTCAAGTCGATGCGCGCGGGGGTATCTCGCGCGTAATCATGGTGTCGATTGTCGTCGCCCTTATCTTAGGGCAGGCCAACTATCAGCAGTACATTGAAGCGCTCTTCGACGACACGATTCCGAGGTTGGCTCACGACATCAGTGGCAGCGACTTGCCCTTCATCGGAATCCCCCAGAAGCTCGATCTCATGTTTGCTTCAAGCCAGTATGTCTTTCAGCTGATTGCTTCCGAAATTGGGCCTATGAACGGCCAGGACATACTTGCTTTCGAGGGAGCGCAATGGATTTTCTACGGCGCGCTGTGGACAGCGTTCGAGATCTACGATGCCGTTGGAATTCTGACGAAGGTGCTCTTGACGATCGGCCCCCTGGTCCTTGTAGGCTACCTTTTTGATCACACTCGAGACATAGCCACCAGATGGATCGGCCAACTGCTCTCGTACGGGCTGCTGCTTCTCCTCCTCAACATCGTTGCAACGATAGTAATCGCTGCCGAAGCAGTCTCGCTGGCAGCCATGCTTTTGATGATCAAATTCTCGGGCACGACAGCAGCCAAGATCATCGGGCTTTACGAGCTCGACATGCTTTTCCTAGCTGGTGACGCTCTGATCGTCGCGCTTCCGACGATCGCCAGCAGCATCGCCGGCGGCTCTTGGGGAGGTGCGAACCGACCTCTTAACAGCCTCAATCGCCACTTTGCCAAAACGGCGGGTGGTTAATCAATCGACAAGCTCGGTGCCAAAAACATGAAATATTGCCTACTTCTGTCAATCCTCGCTTTGGCCGCCTGCAAGACGAGCCATGGGCTTGCGACATGCGCGGGTGCCCCATTCCAACTGAACGTGGGACAATGGGAAACCACCCCTGAGGATCTTCAGGTCGAATGCGCGGAAGAGCCAAAGTGAAAGTTCCTGAACATGCCCTTCTGGTGGAGAGAGAAACGCTAGCCGCCCACTATAAGAAGGTGGAAGCGTTTCAAACTTCACGAGCGAAGTCTGCGCGGCGCCTGTCAAAGGCCCTGATAGCCTTTGCCGCAGCGGCGGTCCTAGGAAATGTTGCCCAGGCATTTACCATTGCTGCCATGGTCCCGTTGGCCAAGCTCGTACCTGTGTTCCTCTGGGTCCGGCCGGATGGGACCGTCGACAGCGAAGTGTCAGTCTCTCGACTGCCGGCAACCCAAGACCGAGCCGTCATAAATGCTTCGCTGTGGGAATATGTACGCCTGCGCGAGGGGTACACAGCAGATACAGCCCAATACGCCTATGACCTCGTATCCAGTTTCAGCGCGCCGGCTGTGCGACAGCAATATCAAGATTTCTTCAACTATCCGAATCCCACCTCGCCGCAAGTCACGGTCGGCAAACGCGGCAAGCTCGAGGTCGGGCATATTTCTTCAAACGACATCAGTCCGGACGTTCAACAGATCCGTTACAAACGTTCGCTTGTTGTCGATGGGCAGATGCCGATAGTGACCACCTGGACAGCTACCATCCGCTACGAGCGCTTGACGGGTCTGCCTGGGCAATCGAGGCTCACCAATCCGGGAGGTCTACTCGTCACTTCCTATCAAAGCTCGGAAGATAGCGTATCGAACCTGGGCTATGTGCAGCCATGACAAAAAGAGCGTTTCTCGCGCTGGTCTGTTCACTCTTCTTAACGATGGAAGCGTCAGCGGAAGACACACCACTTGCCGGCAAGCATGATGCGCGCATGCGCTACCTGGCTTACCGTCCTGACGAAGTGGTGCGCCTGTCTACCGCAGTGGGGGCAACGCTGGTTGTCACATTCGCGGCCAACGAGACAGTCGCAGCCGTGGCCGTTTCCAATAGCAAAGACCTGGCTGCGCTCCCGCGCGCCAACTATCTCTTCTTTAAGGCTAGCCGGATGCTCCCGCCGCAGCCGGTCGTCGTGCTGGCCGAGAGTGAGTCGGGTACACGGAGATACGTCTTCAGTATTTCAACGAGAGCGATGCCAAAACTCGATGAGCAGCAACCTGACCTATACTACAGTGTGCAGTTCACCTATCCTGCTGATGAGGCTGCTGCTCAGAGAAAGGACGCAGAAAGGCGCTCGATTCTTGGTCAGGCCCGGGCGAAAGTGCTGCGCGACGAGAGAGTTCAGGATTTGTTGAATCGGCCCGCCGCAACTACCAGTCCGGACGAAAGCAATTTTCACTACGTCGCAAAGGGCGATCGATCGCTGGCGCCGCTGGAAGTTTTCGATAATGGCTTTACCACCGTATTTGGCTTCGCAAGCAATTCCCGCATACCCTCCCTCTACATTATCAATCCCGACGGCAAGGAAGCCGCTGCCAATTACACGGTCAAAGGAGACTATGTTGAAGTATCCGCAGTCGCCCGGGAATGGCGTCTGAGAGATGGCAATACGGTCTTGTCCATTTTCAACAGGGCTTATGACCCTGTGGGACGAGCGCCAGGGACCGGTACAGTGACACCCGACGTGTGGCGCGTTTTGAAAGGCCCGGCCGATGAATGAAACCGGCCCACAGTCGGGACATGATGTCCATGCCTCAGGATCGATGGTCTCGGAGCCGGCCCGCCGGCATGTTTCGGGATTGCAGAAGTTGGCCGTCGCTGCTCTTGTTCTCATCTCATCTCTATCGCTCATCTGGCTCGGCGGTCGTCCCAGCACACAAGACGAGCCAACTCAGCCAAAACCTCCAATTGTCGCCGACGCCGAGCCATTCCGCCCCGTGCCGATTGAGATTGCTCCCGAAGCTCCAGCACCCGTACAGGCGGCGCAGGCAGGAGATTCTGCGCCATCCACGCCGCCTTCGGCGCCAGCTGATCCGCCGCCGGAGGAAACACCAATTTTCGCCTACAGTGGCAGCGGTCAAATGCCCAACGACGGTCAGCGGAGCGAAGACAACCATAGGGATGCTCCCGCGACCTCGCATGAGATTTCAGACGCTGGCGATCTGACGGGGCGATTGAAACCAGATATACAGGAGCCAAGCCGGGCCACACTTTTGCCGCACCCTGATCTCGTGATTACCCAAGGAACGATAATTCCCTGCATTTTGCAAACGGCAGTCGACACAAATTTACCGGGTTATGTGAAGTGCGTCTTACCTAAAGACGTCCGCGGCGCCACCAACAACGTGGTGCTTTTGGATCGCGGGACGACCGTGATTGGCGAGATCCAGCGTGGTCTCCAACAGGGGGATGCGCGTGTCTTCGTGCTGTGGACGCGCATCGAAACGCCTGACCATGCCGTCGTTTCGCTAGCGTCGCCGGGCGCTGACGAGCTCGGCCGCTCCGGAATGCCTGGCACGGTGGATAATCACTTCTGGCAGCGCTTTGGCGGAGCAATGCTCATGAGCGTCATTCAAGGCGCGTTTCAGGCCGCCGGTCAATACGCTGGCAGCTCAGGTGGAGGAAGCGGCATCAACAGCTTCCAGAGCAACGCCGGACAAGCCGTTGACACGACCCTTAGAGCAACGATCAACGTTCCGCCAACTCTGAAGAAAAACCAGGGAGATGCTGTATCCATCTTTGTGGCTCGGGACCTCGATTTCTCAGATGTATACGATCTTAGACCGATCGCCGTGGCGCCAGCCCCCCAACATCGCCAACGCCGGAGAGACAACAATGCGACCGGAGGCTGACCCTCAATTGCGTTTGCTTCTCAACCCTGTTTTGAAATGGCTTGAGGAGCCAAGGACCGAAGAGGTCGCTATCAACCGGCCTGGGGAAGCCTTTGTCCGACAGGCCGGCGTTTTCACGAAACATCCGCTGCCGCTATCTTATGACGATCTGGAGGACATCGCGATCCTCGCTGGAGCGCTGCGCAAGCAAGATGTCGGACCGCAAAGCCCCCTCTGTGCGACTGAGCTGCCGAACGGAGAGCGGCTGCAGATCTGTTTGCCGCCCGCTGTTCCCTCAGGAACAATAAGCCTGACGATACGGCGTCCCTCAAGTCGTGTGACCGAACTCAAGGAAGTTTCTTCTCGCTACGAATACTCGCGTTGGAATCAATGGCGGTCACGAAAGGAGCGCCAAGAGCGGCAGGACGAAACGATTCTTCAGCACTACGACCATGGTGACTTGGAGCAATTTTTGCGAGCATGCGTTTGCGGGCGGCTCACGATGCTGCTTTGCGGACCTACTGGAAGCGGCAAAACGACAATGAGCAAGACTTTGATCAACGCTATACCCCCGCAAGAGAGGCTGATAAGTATCGAGGACACGCTCGAACTTGCAATCCCGCACGAGAACCATGTCCGGTTACTTTATCCGAAGGACCGAGCAAGCGTAGGTGCGGTGACAGCCGAGCAACTGTTGCAAGCCAGCTTGCGCATGCGCCCTGATCGAATATTGCTTGGCGAGATGCGCGATGATGCTGCTTGGGCCTACCTTAGCGAAGTCGTCTCCGGCCATGCGGGATCAATATCAACGATTCATGGGGCGGATCCGGTCCAAGGCTTTAAAAAGCTCTTTTCACTCGTCAAGAGCAGCCCGCAAGGAGCTGCTGTGGAAGACCACACGCTTCTTGACCTGCTGTCGGCTGCCATTGACGTCATTGTGCCGTTCAGTACCCACGGCGACGTGTATGAGGTGGGGGAGGTGTGGCTCGCCGCCGATGCCCGGCGACGCGGAGAGACAGTAGCCGACCTTCTTAACAAGCACTAAGGCTAGAGCTAGAGCACGTCGGGGATCGGTAAGTCGTTTGTGATACGATGGCGTAATTTGTTCAGATTGAACGTCCACTTTGATTTGAAGGAGGTGGATAATGGGAGGAGGACTGGGCGTAGACCTTCGGTCACAAGTCTGAAGTCTTCGGGCGCCCTGTCGGCGCGGCAAGTCGCGGCACGATTCGACTGGGTGTATCGAGCGCGTCCGCTGAATTGCGCGGGCGACGCTCACCGAGCTGGTGCCGATGCCTGCTTCAAAAGCGGCATCCAAACCCGGCAGGTCGTACCTTTGATTTACCTAGCCGCGCTCAATGAGTGTGTTCAAAGCCGCCGAACGTGGTTCGGAATGACCGGTGGTAAATCGGGAAGTGCCATATAGGGAATCCTCCTGGTATTGGCTCCAGGGGGTCCTCTCAATGAACAAAGCCGCAACCTGCCCTTGCGACCTCAGCTGGATGTTGCGACGCAACCCATAGGAGGATCGATGCGCAGAGAAATCGCAGGCAGAGTCGGTGGCATTGTGGGCCCGCCGACCGACGGTTTCAGCCCGTCAACAGGTCTTCACGTGTTCCATCCCCGACTATTGCAGGCGTGCGGCTTGCATGCTCCCGCGATCACCCATCGGAAAGAGCGTTACGAACACTACGAAGAGTTGCGCGACTTCCGCTGTCGCCCCGGTCTTACAGCGGACGGTGACCTGTCCGACCTTGATAGGACGTGAAATGCGAACGCTGCTCATTGATCATCATGTGGATCTTACGCGCGCTGTGCGAGTTGCGCTCGGGGATAGCGGTTTTGCCGTTGATGTAGTTGGCAACCTGGAACAGGCGTCGAGGGCATTTTGTTGCGCAACCTATGAAATTCTCCTGCTGGAGTTGGCTCTGCCAGATGGCGATGGCTTGGGCTGGCTGAGACAGCTAAGGAGCAACGGGCATTCAGTTCCAACCCTCATTATGAGTAGCATCAACGATCTCGAGAAGCGGATTGCAATTTTCAACGGTGGCGCGGACGACTTTCTGCTCAAGCCCGTCTCTTTCGATGAGCTCATCGCCAGAATGAGAGCCATTCTGCGCCGGTCGACACAGGTGACCGACCCCATCGTTGTATTTGGCAATCTCAATTTCGATCCGATCGGCCGACAGGTCTCGGTCTCGGGTCATCCTCTGAAGATCGCACGCCGCGAACTATGTATTTTAGAGCATCTGCTTATCCGTGCAGGCCGCATCGTGCCTCGTGCGCAGTTGGAAGATCACCTCTATTCGTTCAACGACGAGGTATCTGCCAACGCGCTTGAAGTCGGAATCTATCGCTTACGTGGACACCTGAGTAGGTCAGGTGCAACGCCACGTATCACGACCATGCGCGGCATTGGTTACATTCTTGAATTGACTGAGGCGGCATCCGCATAGTTGGCCTAAATTGAAAGAACAGACTGCCTGCCCGTCGTCAGGTCGAGCTTGTGGCCATAATGGACATCGCGGCCGCCCTTGACGATGGTGTCTGCATGCGGTTCGAACGGCTCTGTCGCAAACCTTTTTGTAAGCGAGCATGGCAAGAAAAACGCCTCAGCTGTGGAGGAGCACGTGATGTTAAAGGGCCGCCATTTGGACCAGTCGGTGATCCTGCTGTGCGTGCGTTGGTACCTGGCCTACACTCTGAGCCTGCGCGATCTGGAAGAGATGATGGCCGAACGCGTTGAAGGTCGACCACTCCACTGTGCATCGCTGGGTCGCCCACTTCTCGCCGAGCTGCTGGAGCGCTTCAACCGGCGCAAGCGTGTGGTCGGCAGCAAGTGGCATATGGACCAGACGTACATCAAGGTCCGCGGCCATGGATGTATCTCTACCGCGCTATCGACATCCTCGGCGACACGGTCGAGTTCTTCTTTAGCGAAACCGCGACCTGGTGGCGGCCCAACGCTTCCTCCGCAAGGCGCTGACGCGCCATGGCCGGCCGGAGCGCATCGTCATCGACGGCAGCCAGACCAATTACGAAGCAATCCTTTCCTGCGACGCTGAAAGCCAGCTGCGGCAGCGATCGCGGCGACCGCTGAAGCCGATCCGCTCCGCAATAGCCGGCATCTCAACAATCGGATCGAACAGGATCACCGGCGTATCAAGCGCCGCATTCGATCCATGCTCTGCTTCGAGTCGATGCGAGCGCCGTGGTTATCCTCTCCGGCATCGAGATGATCCACATGATGCGCAAGCGACAGGCGAGTTATGCCTACAATCCCAGTCTGTCGATCGCTGAGCAATTCGATATCCTCGCTGCCTGACGGACAGGCCGAAATGGCCGTTCACAACCCCATTTCCCGGTTTGCGACAGAACCTGCTGGAAACCTCTCAGGAATATTATGCATGCAGCACCCATAAGAGCAACGACGCGGTCGGAAGCAAGGTGCATCAAGCCGGCCGTTCACAGCGATTTGTACGGCTGCCTCTACACCCCGTCGGATTCTACAGGAGATATCCACAAATTCAGTGGGCCTGGCGAAGGCGTGCCAGCAAGCGCGGCGCCCAGTTCTTGTTTGACGCAAATATCGAATCTATAACGCGGAGCGGCATGTTCCGCATGGCTGCACCGTTGGTCGGGCGGGCGGAGAACAAGACCGCACGATCGTGGAGGCTGATGGCGTTGTAGGCTGCGCGGGATTGGCTAAGCCGTCAATTCGCGGCGATGCTAGGTGACCGTGTCAATATCTATCCGGTCAAGGGTTATTCCATCACCGTTCATCTCGAAGATGAAAGCAGTGTCATCATGGCGCACCATGGGTAAGCCTGTTAGACGACCGCGCCAAGATCGTGACGAGCCACCTTGGTGACGGACGCTTCCGTGTCGCTAGCACGGCGGAGTTCAACGGAATGAACCGTGATATTCGCCACGATCGCATCAAACCCCTCGTAGACTGGACGCGTACTCGAGTTGAACCAGAGCTTCACGCAGGTATTGGACTTACGTCATTTTAACTGCCGGGGTAGATCACTTCGAAGGAAGGTTGCGGCGATGATCGAAGTATACAACCTAACCAAGCACTTTGGCATACTCTAGGTACTGACAAGTATAAGCCTTACAGTTGAGAATGGTAGCGTCGTATGTCTTATGGTGCAAGCGGCTCAGGCAAATCCACGCTGTTGCAATGCATAAACGGGCTAGAGCTTATCCAAGCGGGCAGTATCAGAGTTGATGGTACTCAGGTAAACGACCCAAAACCGACCTCAACAAGCTTCGACAGACATCGGTATTGTCTTTCAGCAATACAATGCATTTCCTCATCTAACAGCTCGAAAATGTTGCGCTGGCACCCAGGATAGTAGCGTTGCCGAAGAAGGAGGCCGCCTCACTCGCTGTTCAGTAGTTGGCTCACTTCGGCCTACACACCAAAGCAAATGCCTACCCGAGCCAGCTTTCCGGCGGGCAACAGCAGCGCCGGGCGCTTGCGCGTGCCTTGGCGATGCAGCCCAGGTAACTTGCTCCTCGACGAGACTGGTCGATGTAGCAGATGAGGAAGTTGTCTTCGGTCTTGTGGACGATCACCCGAAGAACTGCTCATGTGCAAAGCGCGTCTTCAAAGGGGAATGTACTGAGCAATTGGTGTCCGTTTTCCGTCACTAGGATTTGCTGCTCTAGCTTTACACCTTCAGCGCCGTCGGCCTCCCCAATGTAGCTTTCCAAGCAGATGGTCATCCCTGGCAAGAGCACTCCCTCCTGAACCGCCCGGCCCGAGTCACGATGGGAGATCACCGGCCATTCATCGCTGAGGCCGACGCCGTGCGCAATACTTGCATATCTTTGCGTGCTGTAGCGCTGAGGAACCTTCCATGCCTTCTCACCAATCTCGCGAAATGCGGTGCCTGGGACTATCAGTCGCAGATTGTAATGTATTTGTTCCATTGCGAGGCTGTATAGGCGCCGTTGTTCTTCAGTGGGTTGTCCCGGCCCACAGAAAAAAGTTCGTGAGACGTCACAACAGTAGCCGAAGGGGCCGATCATGTCCGTGTCAAAACTGACGAGGTCTCCAGGCCTAATGAGGCGGTCGCTTGCTTCCTGAAACCACGGATTGGTGCGCCCGCCCGAACTAAGGAGTCTTGTTTCGATCCATTCGCCGCCGAACTCGATATTAGCGTGATGCAGCAATGCCCAAAGCTGGTTTTCTGATATGCCTGGTTTGAGAGCCTCCCGCATTCGGGCCATACCAATCTCACAGGCGGACATTGCGATGGTCATGCACGTGATCTCTTCCGGAGACTTTATCGATCTTGCCTTCTCGCAAAGGGCCTGTCCCTCTGAGAGGGAAAGGCGCCGGGCTTCCAGCGCATTGGTGCCGAGCGGATCGAGGCGATCGACAGCCAGCCTCTTGTTTTCACCAGCAATGGTTCGAAATAGCTTCACTATTTCATCGGCCCATGCCCTGCAGTTGTCTTCTTGATGTTCTCCCGCGAAGAAATACGACCAAGCTTTCGCCGGGCGAATGTCTCCAATGACCTCGATCCCGCGTGCCATAGGGAGGCAATTCATGCTAGGGTATTCAAAGAGAGTAACGTCTCCTTCCGCTGGAACGAAGCAGTAACGACCTTGGTTGTGCAATAGCCACACGGCCATGTTGCGCGTTCCTGTGGCGTATCGGACATTGATGGGGTCATTTAGTAGGGCCGCGGCACAATCTGCCTTCTTGAGCTGACTCTGGAGACGGTCAAGTCGGTAACGGCGAAGTTTGGCGAGATCTACTTGCGTTCGGGTGTCTTCGAGCGCAATGCCAGGCGTTCGTTTCGCCAGAATGTAGGCAGAAGAGCTCTCATTGCGCCGCAAGAAGCTCAGAAGCGTCTCCTCGACAATATCCGGTTCATTCGGCATAATGTATCTCCAGCCGCTTGTTTGTAGCAAACTTGGCAGATAGCAGAAAGCAACATGCGTTGTTTGGTGTTCGGAGTCTCTTGCCGCCTCAAGGATCCGTTATTCCCGCCAGCAAAATAAGCAAGTCCGCGACGGCCACCGACGGCACCGATGTGTCGAGCATAGCGCGTCCTTGTCCTCAACCTCTTTGTACAACTTCTGTACGGACTGGGGATCATTGGTTGTCATGTCGACCCAGAAGTGGCAGCACCAATATGACTCTGCTGCAAATTGGGATTCATTCGTGAGAGGCAATCCCTCGTTCACGTGGATCGCTGGATCGTGCCGTCGCCTCTTTGGCGCTGTCTTGTTCACGGCCGATCCTGCGCGAAGAGTATAGTTATCGCTCTACTTTTATGACGCGAAACGCAAAAGTCAAGATCGCTGCTGCGGAAAATCGTCCATCCCTCGCATCTTTTGATCAGGCGGGTGCGAACAATCCGTCCCCATCCAGAGAAGTTACCGCTCTAGCCAAGCAGGCAGCGCTTGTCGGATGGTGGATACCTAAGACTTGCCGACGGCTGACTTGCTTTGGCTGTTCCCGGTGTCGGTGGACTGATCGGAAGCCGTTGCGAACAGATGCCTGACGACCTGAACAGCATGTGTGCATGCGTCCTTTGAGCCTAGACTTGTGGCAGCCGCGGTCGTGCCCTCGTGGAGGAGAAACAGTGAGGTAAGAAGTGATTGACGGTCGGCGGGAAGCCGGGACGCGATTTCAAGTCTTACTTCCTGCTTGTTCCTTTGAACCTCTCGCTGGATCGCGACGCTGTCCGGGTGCGATGCAACGGCCTGCACGAAGAGACACCCACGAACAGCGGTGTGCGCCATCCAATCTCCGACCCGATCAAAAAAATGAATGATTGCGCGCTCACCGGGTTCGGACGGCATGCCGTCGCGCAAGTGAGCCAAATACTCAAAATGGCGAAACGCTAATGCCCCCACGACCATGTCCTCCCTGGAAGGGAAGTGCTTGTACAGTGTCCGGATGCTGACATCCGCCGCCTTGCGAATTGCTTCGACTCCGGGCTCGGCAAAACCACGCTGAGAAAAAAGTTGATTTGCCGCCGAAGCGATCTTGACTTTCGTATTTCGCATCATAATGGTAGAGCGATCACTCTACTTCCTCTGGTTCCTAACCTCTATCGCACAGGATCGGCCGTGAACAAAGCGTCAATCAAGGAAACCGCTTCGCATTCAATAGATTTTAACGAGCTACGACGCTATCGCCTATCCCGCATTCAGGCGCAGTTGCAGGAGAATGACTTCGGCGCTGCCTTGCTGTTCGAACCGCAGAACATCCGTTACGCGACGGACATCTCGAATGCCAATCTCATCTGGACCTTTTATACGCCTGTTCGGTACGCGTTCGTCCCTGCGACGGGCCTGCCGATACTGTTTGAATATGGGCTGGATACATGTCCCCTGTCCGCGGATGATTACGCGTTCGTCGGGGACATCCGACCGTCGATATCACTTGCTACCTTTTACAGGTTGAATGCCAAAGACGAGTGGATCGGGAAATGGTGCGACCAGATGATGGGCCTGCTTGCCGAGTTGTGCGGCGGCAGCCAGCGGCTTGCGGTTGACAGTCTAGTACCTACCGCCTGTCTCGCATTAGCCAACCGAGGTATCCAAGTATTCGACGGAGACGGGCTTATGGCCCGCGCTCGCCTCATTAAGTGCGCCGACGAGATAAAGTGTCTCCAGGCGGCAGTAGACGTCGCCGATCTTGGTGCCCGCCGGATCCGCGAAAAAATTCGTCCAGGAGTTACTGAGCAGGAGTTGTGGTCGGTGCTGCATCAAACCAACATCGAACAGGGCGGCGAATGGATCGAGACGCAACTCCTGTCATCTGGGCAGCGCACCAATCCCTGGTATCAAACAGCAAGCGAGAAGGTGATCGAAGACGGGGATCTCGTTGTCTTCGATACCGACATGGTGGGCCCGTTCGGCTACGTAGGCGACATCTCTCGCGCCTTCCTTTGCGGCGACCGGCCAAACGCGGATCAGCGGGAAGCTTATCGCGTCGCCTATGACACACTGCAGCATAACATCGAGGTTTTCCGGCCCGGCATCAGTTTTCGTGAGTTGGCCGAACAGTGTTTTTTGATTCCAGAGCCGTATCGCGACCATCAGGAGGCGATCGGCCATGGTGCCGGTGTGCAGATCGAGTTCCCGCTCCTTTGTCAGCGAGACGAAATTGAGCGCATGCCCTATCCGGAGATGCTCCTGCAGCCGGGCATGGTCATTTGCGCAGAAGCCTACGCGGGAAAGGCAGGCGGAACTGTGGGGGTCAAGTTAGAGGAGCAACTTGTAATCACGTCGGATGGTTGTGAACTGCTCAGCAGGACTCCCTTCGATGAACGATGCTTAGCCTAAAGGCCGTCTATTCGACCGCAGCAAATCTGGTTTGAGAATGAACGGGAGGAGAATCGATCATGACTTTGTCTCGGAGTGGAAGTGACAATTTCCCTGAAAACATCGCCGCGCTCGGTCTAAGCGCTGGCATCGACCGACGAGAGTTCCTCGCGGTAGCAAGCACATTCGGTGCTTCTTTGGCTGGCGCATACGGTATGCTAGAGCTCGCGCTGCCCGCTCCGGCGCTGGCGCAAGAACCGAAGAAGGGAGGCGTTCTCCGGGTGGCAATGTCGATCAAGCCATCCAAGGACCCGGTAAGTTCCGACTGGTCCGAGATCAGCAATGTCCAGCGCCAAGTGATCGAACCTCTCGTCCAATACACGCGTGATTTTGTCTTCAAGCCGTATCTCCTTGAGTCCTGGGAAGTGAATGACGATGCAACTGAGTATGTTCTACATGTACGCAAGGGCGTCAAATGGAACAACGGCGACGAATTCACGGTCGATGATGTAATATTTAATATTACGCGATGGTGCGACAAATCAATAGAAGGCAATGCAATGGCCGGCAATATGGCTTCGCTCATTGACGGCAAGGCCGGAAAGTTGCGCAACGGAGCGATTGAACGGCTGGACGAACACACGCTGCGTCTCAAGCTGGGCTCGCCTGATATCACCATCATTGCTGGTATGGCCGAGTACACGGCTCTTATCGTCCACAGAAGCTTCGACCAGACCGGAAGAGACTTCGTATCGAAGCCAATCGGTACTGGTCCCTTTGAGCTTGTGGAATGGAACGTCGGCGACCGTGCCGTTCTCAAGCGTCGAGAAGATGGCAGGTGGTGGAACGGCGATTCGTATCTGGATATGATCGAGTTCATCGACTACGGCACGGACCTTTCTGCGGTCACGAGCGCGTTCGAAAGCGATGAAATCGACGCCAACTTCGATACCTCGCCCGACTTTGTACCAATTTTTGAGAAACTTGGACTGGTTACCTCGGAAGTGCTTACGGCCAGAACATTGGTGGCTCGCACCAACGTGTTACAAAAGCCCTATGACGATCAGCGCGTGCGAACCGCCTTGCAACACGCGGTCGACAACAATTCCGTACTTCAGCTTGGCTATAACAATGCCGGATCGGTAGCCGAAAACCATCATGTCTGCCCGATCCATCCCGAATATGCCAAGTTGCCCAAGGTCGCCCGCGACATGGAGAAGGCCAAGGCTCTGATGGCCGAAGCCGGGCAGGCGGATTTCGAGCACGACCTGATCACGGTCGACGAGGACTGGCACAAGAACACCGGCGATGCGATCGCCGCGCAGCTTCGCGAGGCTGGCATCAAGGTCAAGCGCACGGTTCTGCCAGGCTCGACCTTCTGGAACGACTGGACTAAATACCCTCTCTCTATGACGCTTTGGAACATGCGTCCGCTCGGCGTCCAGACGTTGGCCCTCGCCTACAGAACAGGGGAAGCGTGGAATGAGACCGCATGGTCGGACCCTGAGTTCGACCGAAAGCTCACGCAGGCGCTTTCGATTGCCGATGCGGGCCAGCGGCAATCGGTGATGAAGGATATTGAGAAAATACTGCAGGACTCCGGGATCATCATCCAACCTTACTGGTGCAAGGTCTACAGCCATGCCCGAGCCACGGTGAAAAACCATGGCCGGCATCCCACTGCCCAGCACGATTTCGGGAAGGTGTGGATTGATGCATGATATGAGTAGGGTCTCTCTCGAAATCGAGACGAACCTCGCCCAACGAGACGCTACTCGTTTGGCCCAACACGCGCTTACACCTGCGGACGAAAGAGCGATCCGCACTTACAGGCTCAAACGACTAAGGGGTATCCTTGAATCCGCGGATGTGGGTGCTGCGATCCTGTTCGATCCGATCAACGTTCGCTACGCAACCGGTAGCCGCAACATGCAGGTGTGGACAATGCACAACGCATGCCGGTACGCGTTTGTGTCCACATCAGGCCCCGTAGTATTGTTTGACTATAGTCGCTGCGAGCATCTTTCCGAGCACCTAGAAACGATCGACGAAATCCGCCCAGCCACGTCATGGGACTTCTTTGCGGCTGGCGAGAGGTCCGAAGAGCAAGCTGGCCGGTGGGCCGATGAAGTGGCCGCCCTCTTCACCCATCAGGCCGGGAAGCGTGGGCGTCTGGCAATCGACCGCATGGACATCCTTCCGTTTGAGGCACTCCAGCGGCTTGGCATCCCTGTCGTCGATGCCAAGCCCTATCTCGAACGCGCGCGGTCCATAAAATCGGGCGAAGAAATCAATGCAATCCGTGATGCCGTAGCAGCGGGCGAAGTGGCGGTGGGGAACATGAGAAAATCCATGGCGCCGGGCAGGCGCGAGTCCGATATGCTCGCCGCGCTCTCGCGCGAGAATATCGCGCATGGCGGAGAGTACATGGAAACACGGCTCCTAACCTCAGGACCCCGCACCAATCCTTGGCTTCAAGAGACCTCGGATCGGGTCATGGAAGCCGGCGATTTCATGACGTTCGATACGGACCTGATCGGTCGGCACGGCATCTTCGTTGATATCTCGCGAGCATGGATTGTCGGAGATAACAAACCCACAAACGAGCAGCGCACCATCTATGGATTGGCGCGCGAGCAGCTTGAATACAATATGGCGCTGCTGAGGCCGGGCGTAAGCTTTCGCGAGTTCTCAGAAACTGCCTGGAAAATGCCCGGAATCTACGTCCCCAATCGCTATGCTGAACTGATCCATGGGGCCGGACTGGGTGTCGAATACCCAGTGGTCTACTATCTGCAAGATTGGGAGGCGGCCGGATATGAAGGCTTTTTTGAAGAGAACATGGTCGTGTGCGTCGAAAGTTACATAGGAGCTGTCGGAGGTCGCGAAGGCGTGAAGCTTGAACAGCAAGTCCTGATTACGAAGTCTGGTATCGAGCTGCTTTCGCACTACCCGTTCGAGGATGATCATTGGTAGGCTGCAAGGCGCTCAACCTCCTGAAGCCGCGCCACAAAGACCGTCTTTTGCGAGAACCCTCTCAGTCCGAGTAGATCTTGCTTCAAAAAGGCGCCGAGGTACGGAACGCATTCGAGCACTCGCGTCGTAGTGCGACGTGGTGATCACATTTTGGCAGGGCCGCTTCGGTTTCGACAAGTGCCCAGAGAAATGGGCTGATAGGCGCCAGCATCTCGATCGATCCCAATGATCCTGCGTTCGTGCGCGAGTTGAATCGAGAGATCGAAGCAACAGCAACGGTGATGCTGGATTCCTTATGAAGACGCACTCTATGCGTGAGTGCCAGCGGGCTGGCAATCGCCGACGTATGCGCAGTGCGAGCTAGCGCCAAACTGAGGCACGAAAAGGGAGGATGCCGTGCAGAATTTCATCCTGCGCCGTCTCGGGGTCATGGCCCTGACAATGCTGTGCTTGACGGTGGCAGTATTTTACCTCGTCAACCTTGAGCCTAATCTGAAAAAGCTGGCGATCAGCCAGACCGAGATGCGCGCCAGCGCCGGGCATCTGGAAAGCTGGTTGGCGCGCAATGGCTACCGCGAACCGATCCTGGAGCGCTATGCGCAGTGGATCGGCATCTGGCCGAAGCGGCAGAACAACCATCCCGAAACGGGCGAGGTCGTGCCGCGCTTCTCCTTCTGCAAGGAAGCTGCGAAGCCAGCCTATTCGGGCGTCCTTCAGGGCGATTTCGGCTGCTCGACCAAGTTCCGCATGAAGGTCGCGGACAAGCTGTTTCCCGCGCTGAGCGCCACCGGGATCCTGATGCTCTGGGTGATGGCGACCATGGTGCCGGTGTCGCTGCTGATAGGTATTCTGGCAGGAATGCGCGAGGGTTCGCGCCTGGATCGGGGCCTTTCCATCGTCTCGATAACGACCACCGCGACCCCGGAATATGTCTCCGGAATCATCTTCACCGTGGTGTTCGCCTCCTGGCTCGGTTGGCTTAACGGGTCGGCCGCGAGCACGGCGACCCAGGGGGTGACCTTCTACAATTTCGCGCTGCCGGTGATGACCATGGGGATCTACGGCACCGGCTACATTGCGCGCATGACGCGGGCCTCCATGGTCGAGGTGATGACGCAGCAGTATATTCGAACCGCACGGCTGAAGGGGCTTTCCTTCGGCAGCGTCGTCGTCAAGCACGCGCTGCGCAATGCGCTGATTGCGCCCTTCACCGTCATCATGCTGCAATTTCCCTGGCTGCTTACGGGCGTCGTCATCGTTGAGGTGATGTTCCGCTATCAGGGCTTCGGCTACACGCTCGTCGAGGCGGCGAGCAACAACGACATCGACCTCCTTCTTGCCTGCTCACTAGTATCGGTCTTCATAGTGCTGTTGACTCAACTGATCTCCGACATCGGCTATGCTTATCTCAATCCGCGCATCAGGATGCAGTAGGAGACGCCGGGGATGGGGATTGAATATACAGGCGATTGCCAGGTCTTCGCAGGCGTCATCGCCCGCTTATGGCCGGTTTGGGCAGCGCTAGCCGTCGTGCTCGGCTTGAGCTTGTTCTACAAGAAAAAGCTCGGCATCTACGGCCAGTTGTTCGACAGCGGTGTGGGGATAGTCGGTGTCGGCATCTGCCTGTTCTGGCTGTTCACGGCAATCTTCGCGTCGACCGTCGCGCCCCTCGATCCGCTCGCCCAGGTGCCGATCATGAAGGATGCGCTTCCGGGCGCGCTCGAGCCGGTATCGAAACTCATCTACTATTTCGGCGGCGACAAGCTCGCCCGCGATGTCTTTTCGCGCATGGTCTATGGCAGCCAGATCGTGCTGATCATCGCACCGGCGGCGACGGGTTTCGCGCTGATGGTCGGCATTACGCTCGGTCTGCCCGCCGGCTACTATGGCGGCCGGATCGACACTGTACTGTCCTTCCTGGCCAATCTGGTGCTGGCCTTCCCGGTGATCCTGCTGTTTTACCTGCTGGTGACGCCGGGCATCATGGATACGCCGATCCCATACGCCATGGCCGGGCTGTTCTTCCTGTTCCCGATCATCTTCTTTTCGGTGCTGTTCTGGACCCGCTACAAGAACCGGCCGGACCGGCTCTATATATTGCTCGGGCTGACGCTGATCATCGGCGGCTGGGTCTATGCTGGCCTGGTCTTCGATGCCGATCCGTTCAAGATTATCCACATCGATCCCAACCAGCTCAACATCTTCGTGGCGGTGGTGTTTGCTTCCAGCCCCGGCGTGTTCCGCATCGTGCGCGGCCTGGTGATGGACATCAAGACGCGCGACTATGTGGCGGCGGCGCAGACGCGCGGTGAATCGCCTTGGTACATCATGCTGTGGGAGATCCTGCCCAATGCGCGCGGACCGCTGATCGTCGATGCCTGCCTGCGCATCGGCTACACCACGATCCTGCTCGGCACGCTCGGCTATTTCGGGCTGGGCCTGGCGCCGGAGAGCCCGGATTGGGGCACCGCGATCAAGGACGCCAGCCGCCTGCTGCGCTCGTTCATCCACCCGGCGCTGCCGCCGACAATCGCGCTGATGTCGTTCGTGCTGGGCTTGAACCTGCTTGCCGACTCGCTGCGCGAACAATCGATGAAAGACTGATCTGCGGGTCCCGCGAGCATGAAAATAGGATTGGAGCGACCCATGAATGAGGCAGTTCGAAATCCCGGCAACCCGACCCTTGGGCCAAGCGCTGCGCCGATCAT
>NZ_JAMYQD010000040.1:0-20279 GCF_040320665.1 Mesorhizobium sp. M0626
GGGCTCTCCGGCGCCAGGCCCAGCCCGAAATAGCCGAGCGTGCCGAGCAGGATCGTGGTGTAGCCGATGCGCAGGCAGGCATCGACGATCAGCGGCCCGCGCGCATTGGGCAGGATCTCCCACAGCATGATGTACCAGGGCGATTCACCGCGCGTCTGCGCCGCCGCCACATAGTCGCGCGTCTTGATGTCCATCACCAGGCCGCGCACGATGCGGAACACGCCGGGGCTGGAGGCGAACACCACCGCCACGAAGATATTGAGCTGGTTGGGGTCGATGTGGATGATCTTGAACGGATCGGCATCGAAGACCAGGCCGGCATAGACCCAGCCGCCGATGATCAGCGTCAGCCCGAGCAATATATAGAGGCGGTCCGGCCGGTTCTTGTAGCGCGTCCAGAACAGCACGGAAAAGAATATGATCGGGAACAGGAAGAACAACCCGGCCATGGCGTAGGGGATGGGCGTATCCATGATGCCGGGCGTCACCAGCAGGTAGAACAGCAGGATCACCGGGAAGGCCAGCACCAGATTGGCTAGGAACGACAGCACGGTGTCGATCCGGCCGCCATAGTAACCGGCGGGCAGACCGAGCGTGATGCCGACCATCAGCGCGAAACCGGTCGCCGCCGGTGCGATGATCAGCACGATCTGGCTGCCATAGACCATGCGCGAAAAGACATCGCGGGCGAGCTTGTCGCCGCCGAAATAGTAGATGAGTTTCGATACCGGCTCGAGCGCGCCCGGCAGCGCATCCTTCATGATCGGGACCTGGGCGAGCGGATCGAAGGGCGCGACGGTCGACGCGAAGATTGCCGTGAACAGCCAGAACAGGCAGATGCCGACACCGACTATGCCGACGCCGCTATCGAACAACTGGCCGTAGAGGCCGAGCCTTTTCTTGTAGGTGAAGCTCACCCCCATCACCAGGGCAAGCCCTAACCAGACTGGCCAGAAACGCCCAATCACGCCGAGCACGACATTGAAGGCACCGATATATTCGACCTGCATCTGCCCCAGCCCCCTATTGAACTCTGATACGCGGATTGAGGAACGCGTAGCCGACATCCGAAATGAGCTGCGTGATCAGCACGATGAACACCGAGACCAGTGAACAGCCAAGCAGCAGATCGATGTCGTTGTTGCCGGCGGCCTCGACCAGCGTGTAGCCAAAGCCCTGGTAGCGGAACATCACCTCGACGATGACGACGCCGGTAAGCAGCCAGGGAAATTGCAGCATGATGACGGTGAACGGCGCAATCAGCGCATTGCGCAGCGCGTGCTTGACGACGACGCTGCCGAAGGAAAGCCCTTTCAGCCGGGCGGTGCGGATATATTGCTGCGTCATCACCTCGACCATCGAGGCGCGTGTCATGCGGGCGATGTAGCCGATGCCGTAGATCGCCAGCGTCATCACCGGCAGGGTGAAATTGTAGAAGGTGATGCCCTGGCTTGCCGAGGCGGCCGAACCGTTCAGCCAGCCGAGCCAGGAGGCGAAGATGACGGTGAAGATGACGCCGGACACATATTCGGGCGTCGCGGTCGACGCGATCGATGCGACGGACAGCGTTCGGTCCGTTCGCGAGCCCTCGCGCATGCCGGCCAGGATGCCAATCAGCAGCGAAATTGGCACCATCACCAACAGCACACAGAGCATCAGGATACCGGTGGCGGCGAGTGCGGGGAAGAGCTTTGACGCAACGGAGGTTTTGAACTTGGTCGAGCAGCCGAAATCACCTTCCAGGATGCCGGAGAATTTCGGCTCCAGCGGATCGTTGCAGAAGGAGAAACGCTGCGTCGGCTTGCCGGTCGCCGGATCGGTCACCGGTTGCTTCGGGACGACGCCCAGCCATTGCCCGTAGCGCACGAAGAAGTTCTGCCGGTAGCCATGGTTGACCAGCCAGCTTTCGAGCTGTTCGGCCGATGTGTGCATTTCGGTCTGGCTGATCGCCAGCTTCTTCAAATTAGGCTCGAGGTTGATCAGGAAGAAGACGATCATCGTCAGGCACAGCATCGTCAATGCCATGGTGCCGAGACGCCGGATTACGAAAGAAAGCATGGCGGTCCCCTGCCGGTCTGGTTGGGGTTGGAGCCAGTTCGAAAAACCAGCTTTGCCGTTGCCGGCAGAGTTGGCCGTCAAATCGGCACTCGGATGCAATCAACCCAGTTTTATTGAACGGTCTTTCAGGAGAGTCCGCAACTTTTTGCTGCGGCGGCTTCCGGTTCTGGGCCATGCGAGGCGTGACGGGAAGGAGCGAAGCGCCCCTTCCCTGACGTTCCAATCACGCCTGGTCGAGCCAGACCTTGCCGTAGTCGCGCTCGAAGGTCGGATGCATCTTGTAATTCTGCACCGCCTTGACCGAGTGGCTGTAGAGCTTGCGCCAGTATGGCTGGATCATGATGCCGGAATCCTGCAGGATCTGCTCGATGTCCTTCATCATTTCCTTGCGCTTGGCCGCATCGGCGACAGCCAATGCTGCATTGAGCTTGGCATCCCATTCGGGGTTGGAATAGGCCGACTCGTTCCACGCCTCGCCAGTGCGATAGCCGATCGCCAGAACCTGAACGCCGAGCGGGCGCATGTTCCAGTTGGTCATCGACAGCGGGTACTTGGTCCAGTCGTTCCAGAACGTCGAGCCCGGCAGCACCGTGCGCTTTACCTTGAGGCCGGCGTCGCGCATCTGCGCGGCGATGGCGTCGCCGGTATTCTTGTGCCAGTCTTCGTCGACCGTGATCAGCTCATGCTCGAAGTCGGCCTGGCCGGCTTCCGCCATCAGCGCCTTGGCCTTGGCCGGATCGCGAGCGACTTTGGGCAGCTCGTAATATTCCGGGTGGATTTGGCAGACATGGTGGTTTTCAGCCACCGTGCCGGCATTTCCGTAGCCAAGCTGCAGAACGACATTGTTGTCGACCGCCAACTGCAGCGCGTTGCGCACCTTCTGATCGCCGTAAGGCTTGTTGTTGATGTTGGTGCGGCACACGATGGTCGAGGCGGTGACGATTTCGGACTTGACCAGGTCCAGTCCGTCGAGGATCGACACATAGTCGGCCGAGGTCTCGAAATTGGTATGGACTTCGCCCGCCTCGAAGGCACTGACCATGGCTGCCGGATCGGTGCCGTAGTCGACGAATTCGATGCCGTCGAGGAACACCTCGCCGTCCCACCACTTGTTGTCCTCGCGGCGCTTGTAGACCACCTTCTGGCCGACATCGTAGGAGACGAGCTCGAACGGACCGGTACCGATCGGGCAGGCTTTGAAGTCGCCGCCCTTCTCGTCGAAGCTCTTGTGGACGATGAGACCGGGATAATCGCACATGTTCGGAATGAGCGCGATGTCGGCCTTGCCGAGCTTCAGCTTGACGGTGTGGTCGTCAACCTTGGTCACGGCGCTTTCGTCGAGTTTGTCGTCCTTGACCAGCGTGCCGAGACGGCCAGGCATCGAATTGCCCTCGGCCTTCTTGTCGGCCCAGCGCTTGAGATTGAAGATGACGTCATCGGCGGTGAAGGCATCGCCATTCGACCAGGTCACACCCTTGCGCACATGCAGCGTGTACTCGGTGGCGTCGTCGTTGACCTCCCAGCTCTCCAGAAGGTACGGGCGGAACGTGTATTCGCTGGTGTACTTGACCAGCGGCTCAAGCGCCTGACGCTCGGCATTGGCGATTTCCGACCAGTCGGCCTTGCGCGGATCCTTGGGATCCTTGACCCATTGCGCGACTTTAAGGATGCCGCCCTTCTTGCCCTGCACCTCTTCGGCCCTGGCTTGGGTCGGCACGGCTACGCCGAGCATGCCGTAGGCCATCGCAGTCGACGCGCCGAACACGCTCGCCATGGCGAGGAACTCGCGGCGATCGACTTTGCCTGCCTTGGCTTCTTCGGCCATGGCCAGGATGTGATCGGGAACGCGATCGCCATTACTCTTGTAATTTGTCATACCTTAACTCCCATTGTTGGCTTTCCGCCTTTTAACATTCCGCATCCCTGCCGTGATGTCAAAGACGGCATGGCTACGGAACCTGTTAGGGAATGTGCAACTTTGAAAAGGGAGCGGTTCGCGTGATAACGACAGACTTGGCGCAAAAGTGCTAGCGCGCCCAGATTCCGCCGGAATCTGCTTAGGCGAGTAATTGATACATTTGGGCGGGTTGAGACAGCGCCAGTTCCGGTGGCGGTAAGGGCCAGGAACTCAATATTCCTTTTCGTAGAATATGCCGCCCTTGGCCTCGCCGCCATCGTTGGCCTCGCCGCGCAGCTTGACGCCGCGTCCCACATTGAGGTCGATCGTCGCCTTGCCCGATCCTGGCCTGTCGCCTTTCTGGATCGTCACATAGGTGCGGTCATTGAGGTACTTGCCCGCCGACACGGCGGTGCCGCCCTGGTCATCGGTGGTCACATCCAGGTCGTCGACGCCGATTGCACTGCGCAGGTTTTCGAGCAGCGAGGTCGAGCCGCCGACGCCGGCCAGTTGGCCGGCGGCCTCGGCCAACTGCGCGATCTGAAGCGGCGACAGGTTCGACATAGAGCGGCCGAAAATCAGCTGCGCCAGCACCTCGTCCTCGGGCAGCGCCGGCACCGATGAGAAGTCGAATTTCGGATTGGTCGCTTCGCCCGAGACGACGATGGTGACGGTGGCGCTGGTCGTGGTCGATGTCGCGGTCAAGTTGAGGTAGGGCACCAGCGAGCCCGAAAAGCCGACCGTGCCTTCGGTAAAGGTCAGCCGCTTGCCGAGGATCGACAGCCGCCCACGCTGCAAGGTGAAGGTGCCGACCGCCTGCGGCGAAGCCGCCGGGCCGGTCAGCCTCAGCGAACCGCCGAACTCGGCATCGACACCCCTGCCCTGGATGAAGATCTGGTTCGGCGCATTGACCGTGACGTCGAGGACAAGTCCACTGCCGCCACCCCCGCTGGCCGCCGCCGGTCGCAAGGCCTTGTCCTGCGCCCGCACGGAGGCGGGCGCGTTCTTGTGCTTGACACCGAGCGCTGCCAGCGAGCCCGGCAGCTTATCGGGAACGGTGATGACGGTCTTGGCCAGGTTGACGGTGCCCGAAATCACCGGCGCAGAGGTGAGCGGCCCCTTGATGGTCAGGTCGCCGCCGAGATTGGCTGTCACCACCCTGCCGTCGGTATAGCGGCCGTCAACCAGCTTGATCGACAAATCGGCTGGGAAACCTTGCGCCGGATTGATGCCGAGGGTGCCGGAGGCCGACAGGCTGCCGCGTGTCGACAGCGTGCCGGTCAGCCGGTTGATCCGGGCAACGCCGTTGCCGATCGAAATGTCGGCGGCAATGTCGTTGACGGCAAGGCCGGAACGCGCGTCGACCAGGCGGGCGCCCGACGTGCTGACCGTGCCGCCGATCACCGGCGACGCCGCCGGGCCGCGCATCTGGATATTGACGTTGGCGGTGCCGCTGAGCGACAGCCCTTGCGCCGCAAGCTTGGCGGCCAGGAAGGAAAATGGCACCTTGCCGTTGAAGTCGAGCACCAGCGCTGGTGTGCCGGCCGTCGTCACCGTACCGCCGCCCTTGAGGCCAAGCCCGGCGCCGTCGCTGATGTCGGCGTTGAAGGTGAGCTTCTTGCCGGCGAATGTTCCCGACGAAGAGATATTCATGCCGCCAAGACCGGCGCTGCGCGTCTGCGAGGTCTGCACCCCACCAGCATCGATATCGAAAGCGACAGCCGGATTGCCCGGCGCGCCGGTTACCTCGACTGTTCCCGAAATCGAACCGGCGGCCTGGAGGCCCTGCGAAAAACTGTTGGCGAGTGAGGCCGGCACCTTCGACAGCGCGGCGCTGATGTCGAGTGCCTGCCCGACCTTGCCGGTCACCGTCGCCGTGCCGCCACCGAGATTGAGCACCAGCTTGTCCAGCGTCATGGTGCCGTTCGCGATGCTGACGGTCGAGGCCTGGGCGATGGCCGCCTTGATGCCCTGCACCGTGGCCTGGCCGGAAGCGAGTTCGATGGTGGTGGTGCCGCCAGCCGCCTTTACCCTGCCCGCAGCCTTCGCCGGAATGCCCTTGACGGTGGCGCCGCCGGAAAACCCGGTCCAGTCGCCGTCGCGCTTCAAATCGACATCGATGCCGCTGATGGCGGTGCCGCCGGAAATGACGCTGTCGGCGCGAATCTTGCCCGAGATGACCGGCGCGGCGAGATAGTTGGCGACCAGCGCATCGATCGACACCGTCTTCGCCTGCAGGTCGCCGTGCGTAATCGAAGCGGTCGCAGCCTTGACGGCGACGTTCGGGCCATCCGCGGTCTTTGAGAAGGCGATGGTGCCGCGCACGTCGCCTTCGGCCTTTTCCAGCGCCAGCGCCGCCAGGGGCCCGATATCCGGCAGGTCGAGCGCGATGGTGCCGACCGGCACGAAAGCCTCGTCGAGCGCAAGGTCGCCGGAGATCTTGTTGTTGCCGAGCGACAGCAGCAGGCCGTTGATGGCGCTCTTGCCGTCGGCCGTCGCCAGCACCGCGCTGCCTTGCAGCGCCTGCCCTGCGACATTGCCGGTCAGTTGCACATTGGCCGCCGGATTGGCGGCGTCGGCCTTGCCGGTGGCGGTCAGCTTCAACCCGGTGATTTCGCGTTCCGCCACCAGCAGCCGGTCGCTGTTGACTGTCAGCGACAGGTCCGGCGCCAGGCTAGGCCCCTGCGCGCTGAGTGCGAAGCTGATCGCGCCTTTGGCATCTTTCGACAACAGTGAGATGTCGGCCAGTGCACCCTTGATATCTGCGCTGAGCTTGTTGTCGGCGAGACTGGCCTGACCGTCCGCGGTCAGTGCGCCCGACACCAGTCTGACCGGATTGGCGCTGAAATTGCCATTGGCATCCCGCTTCAGCGTGGCGCTGAGCTGCGTGCGCTCTGCCAGCACGCTGCGCGCCGCCGCCGGCAACGCCGCCGACAGCACGTCGGCGTTGAGGTTGAGGTCGATTGCTCCATCGGCAAAGCCGACACGGCCATTGAAGGCGCTGCCCAGCGCATCGGCCTGCACCGAGCCGCTGTCGATGGTGATCGCGTCCGCCGCCAGGGTGCCGGCGATCTTGGCGGTGATCTTGCCGGCGATCAGCGGCGCGATGGTCGGATTGTCCAGACCGATCTTGTCCGCCGTCGCCGTGCCCGAGATCGGACCGGTTCGGCTTTTCATATCAAATGCATCGGAATGCAGCGCAAGCGCAATGCCCTCGACCTTGGCGTCATCCGTCGCCACCGAAGGCAGTACCGCCGAGATGTCGAGCTTGGCTTGCGCAGCCTGCCCGGCCGCCTTCACCGACAGCGCCTGCAATTCGAGCTTGATCGGGCTTTCCGCGCTGCCCAGCGTCAACGGCAGGCTCGGACCGGACGATGTCAGATCGAGCGCGAAATCGCTGGCGCCGTTCGGGTTGACGGTGCCGGCTGCCTTGCCGGAGATTTTTTGGCCCGACAGCGTCGCCTGATCCAGCACAACGCCGCCGGCCGTCGAATAGCTGCCGGCCGCATCGACATCGAGCGGTCCGAGCCCGGCCTGACGGGTCTGGCTGGTCTCGGCGCCGGCCAGTTTTGCATTAAAGCGAATGTCGGGATTTGCTGACGGCCCGGTGATTTGCGCCGTGCCGTCGAGCGTGCCCGCGGCATCGAGGCCGGGCGAAAAGCCATTGGCAAGCGCAGCCGGCAGCGCCGAGAAGGTCGCCGCCAGATCGAGCGTCTGGCCCGCCGTGCCCGACAGCGTCACCGAGCCGCCGCCGAGATCGACTACCAGCCTTTGAATGTTGGTGATGCCATCGGCAATGGTCAGGCTCGACGGCTCGGCGATCGCCACCTTGATGCCGCGCACCGTCGCCTCGCCGGACGCGATCTCGACGCTGGTCGCGCCGCCGGCAATCTTCGCCCGCCCGGCAGCTGTCGCCGGAATGCCTGATATGGTCGCGCCGCCGGTGAAATTCGTCCAGTCGCCGTCACGCTTGAGGTCGACGCCGATGCCGCTGACGACGGTCGTTCCCGAGGTCACGCTGTCGGCCTTGATCGTGCCGGAGATCGCAGGGCTGTTGAGATAGTTGGCGATCAGTGCGCTGACGGTGACTGCCTTGGCTGCCACATCACCGCGCGCGATCGACACGCTGGCTGCATTGATGGTGACAGTGGGAGCCTCGCCGTCTTTGGCGAACACCACGGTGCCGCCGATATCGCCGGCCGCCGTCTGCCCGGCCAGCGACGCCAGCGGCGCGATATCGGGCGCGGAGATCGTCAGCGTCCCCAGCGGCAGGAATTTCTCATCGAGCGTGAGGTCGCCCGACACCTTGTTGTCGCCCAGCGCTACGCTGAGCCCCTTGATGGAGCGCTTGCCATCGCTCGTCACCAGCGCCGCCTTGATGGCGAGCGGCTGTTCGTCGACCGCGCCGGTCAGCGAGATATCTGCGGCCGGGCTCACAATGTCGGCCTTGCCCGATGCGGTCAGCTTGATGTCCTTGACCGTGCGGCCGGAGGCCGTCAGGCTGGCACTGTCGGCCGAAACCGAGAAATCCGGTGCGTTGCGCGCGCCGCTTGCCGTCAGCGCGAAATCGACCCCGCCGGCGACCGGCACGCCGACCAGCGAAGACAGCACCGAGACGTCGCCGAGCTTGCCCTTGATGTCGGCCTGGATATCGCTGCCTTGCGCGCTGGCGGTGCCGCTGGCGCTCAGCGAACCGGAAGTGAGTTCGATCGAGTTGGCGGCGAAAGAGCCCTGCGGATCGCGCGTCGCGGTCGCCGAGAATTTGACCCGTTCGCCAAGCAGCGAACTGATCTGCGGCGGCAGCGCCGTCGACACAGCATCGGCATTCATCTTCAGCGTCATGGCGAGATCGGCCAGCGTCACCTTGGCCGTCAGCCCGGCATTGAGAGCATCGCTGCGCAGCGTGCCTTCGTCGAGGGAAATCTCGTCCTTGCTGATCGAGCCGGCAAGAGAGGCCGTCAGCTTGCCGGTGATCAGCGGCGCCAGCGTCGCCACGTCGGTCTTCAGCCCGGCGGCCGCCAGACTTACACTGACCGGGCCGCTGCGGCTCTCGATGTCGAAACCGTCGGAATGGATCTTCGCATCCAGATTGTTCACCTGAGAGCCGCCCGCCACCACCGACACCAGTGAAGCGCTGGCGTCAATCATCGGCGCCTTGCCGTCACCGAAGGCGCGCGCGGTCACATTGTTGATGGCCACCATGATCGGCTGCGCCTGGGTACCGACATTGACCGTGACCGGCTTGGCTTTGGCCACGAGTTCGACCGAAAGGTCGCTGGCGCCCTTGGGGTCGACCATGCCGGCAGCGGTACCATGAACTGCGTCGCTCTCGATCGCAGCGCGCTCGATGTCGACGCCGCCGGTCGCGGTCGCGGTGCCGGCTAGGTCGAAGCTGGTCTTGCCGGCAAACAGCGACTTGAACCGTTCCGGCAGGAAGCCTTCGAACGAACCGTCGCCCTTGGCCTCGATCCGGTTGCCCTTGTCGGTGAGCTGGTGCCGGCCGGTGAGCTGGGTAACGATCTGACCGTCGACCATGAAGGTGCCGATGCCGCTCCAGTTGGCCAGCGGCCCGGTGCCCGAGACGACGATGTTGACCGGCGGCGCGCCGGGTAGCTTGAGCAGGTTGGCGATGATGCCGCCGGCCGGCTCGGAAGCCTTGAGATCGAGGTCGAGCTTGTTTTCATCCGGCGCGAAGTGGATGTTGGCGTCGACATTGCCTTGCTTGCCGTCATGGCGGGTAACGTTGAGCACCGTCTGGATCGCCAGCGGCGACGCATCGACCTTGGCCGATCCCTTGGCCGCAAGTTCGGCAATGCCGCTGCCGGCAAGTTGCTGGCCGAGCGCGATCTCCGGCAAATCGATCGCTCTGATATCAAGCGAAACCGGCAGGCCGGTCGACCCGCTCTTGCTCGGCTCGGTGCTCGCCATAGGCAGCCGTGCCAGTTCTATCCGTTCGGCCGCTATGCGGTCGGCGCTGAAATTCTTCGACAACAGCGCCAGCGGCGACCAGTCGACGGCCACCTTGCGGGCCACCAGCCAGGCGCCCTCGCGGTCTTCCAGCACGACATGGTCGACCGTCAGCGCGCCGGACCAGATACCGTTAATGCCGCTGACCGTGACTTTGCTGTCCCCTGACGAGGCCATGTCAGAGATGATGCCGGCGAGATTTTCGCGGCCGCGCTCGGTCTTGGTCAGCACGACCAACGCGCCGATGCCCGCCGCCGCCACTATCAGCAGCGTGTAGAAAAACAGGCGAAGGATGCGTTTCAAAATCTTCATCGTCAGAACGCCTGTCCGATCCCGGCATAGATGCCGAAACGCGGGTCGCCACGGTCGCGGTTGAGCGGCACGGCGGCGTCGATGCGCAGCGGCCCGAACGGCGTGATGTAGCGCAGGCCAACGCCCGCGCCGACCTTCACGTCTGAAAAGTCCGGCGTCGCTGTGGTCGAGACAGTGCCGGCGTCGACGAACGGCACGATGCCGATCGTGTCGGTCAGAGCAATGCGCATTTCGACCGATGTTTCGAAGAAGGAAAGCCCGCCGATCGGCTGATTGTCGATGTCCTTCGGTCCGATGCCCTGATAGGCATAGCCCCGCACCGAGCCGCCACCGCCGGAATAGAAGCGCCTGTCGGCTGGAACGTTCTGAAGGCCGGTGCCGACGATCGAACCCAGCGCGACGCGTTCGGCAAGCACGAATTTCGAGGCCGTGTCGAGCGACTGATAGGCCGACCCCTCGCCCCTGAGCTTGAGGAAGGCGGCGCCGCTCAGAATGTCGTAACTCGGTTCGGCATAGGCCAGAACCCTGAAGCCGCTGGTCGGGTTGAGCCGGTTGTCCCTGTTGTCGTAGACATATTGCAGCGGAATGCTGGCGATCAGGTATTTGTGCTTGCCGAAGGCGTCGGTGATCCTGGAGTAGTCGAGCGCGATTTCAGCCGAAACCGTCTGCTTCTTGTCGATCTCATAGGACAGGCCGGTGCTGCCCTTGACCGAAAAATGGTCGTAGGCGTCGGGATGTTCGAGTACGGTCTTGACGCTGGCGATGAATTTCGAGGCCGGCCCGACCACCCCCGGCTTCTCGAACATGAGGCCGGCATTGTAGTTGAGCTCGCTGAGATCGTTGCTGCCGATGCCGCTGATCTTGCCCTCGATGCGCAGCTTTTCGGCCCGGCCGAACAGATTTCGGTGGCCCCAATAGCCTTCCAGGCCTAGCCCTTCGGTGTTGGAGAAAGTGCCGCCGACGCCGAAATAGCGTGGTTTGCGCTCGCTGACCTGAACGCCGATCGGAATGTTGCCGTCGGGGTCAAGACTGTCGGCTTCCTTCAGCGTCACGCTGTTGAACACTTCGAGCCTCAGCAGCCGGTCGCGGGCATCGTCGATCTCGTCAGGCGAATATTGCCGGCCGCGTTTCAGCCCGGTCATATATTCGGTGAACTCGCGATCGACCTTCTCGGTGCCATCGACGGTGGTGTCGCCGTAACCGGCAACCGGCCCGGCGGCCACCGTCAGCGTCACGTCGAGCGTCGAGGTGGTGTGCTCGGCCACGACCTGCCTGTCGGTGATCCGGGCCAGCGGCCGGCCCTCCTGCTTCAGCGCCCGCACGATCAGCGCCTCGGCCTTGAGCACGGCGCCCGAGCCGGCATCGCCGCCGGCTATCAGCCCGAAATCGGCGCTCGCCAGCCCGGCGGCATCGCCCTCCAGCCTGATATTGCCAAGTGTGAATTTGGGCCCGCTCGAAATGCTGATCACCACCGGCACCGGCTGCGGAGCTGTAAATTCGGCATCGGGCGGCAAATCGTCGAGCACCTTGCCCTGGATGGTGATGGTGACGACGCCTTCATAACGGGCGTCGGCATAAAGCGCGGCGACCAGCTGTTCGCGGTCGCTACGCGCCTTTGCCAAAAGGCCGAGCGAGCCGGAAACCGGGCGGTCCTCGTCGGATTTCAGCGACGAGGCGTTTTCGAGCTTCTTGACCAAGTCCTTGTCGGCATCGGGCGCTTCGATGGTCACCGCATAGCGCAGCGGGTCGACGATATCGGCGTCCTCGTCATTCGAAGAGCCCCACAATTTGATGCCGAAGAGCTCGAAGGCGGCCGCCGACCCCGATTCGGCAACGAGCACGCTCGAGCACGCCAACGCCACAATCAGCGCGCGCGAAAGCGTGCGCCGTGGCGCACTTACCTTCGACATCTGCGCTTCATACGCCGGCATCAGGACAACCTAGGTTACAAAACTAAAATTGGAATGAAGTTTTGAAGCGCTCGTAAAGGGGCCACAATCCAATTGTCTGAAATAGGCAGGGCTTGGAATTCACACCTTCTGCGTTTTCGCAAGAAAGCGTGATCCCTTTCCCGTGGATGAACTATCGGCATACCGGTCATTGGCCGGTTTGGGAACCGTTGGCGGGCGGAAACCTGCCCGTCCTCGTGTTGACAAGCTTGACTGAAGCTTGAACATGCCGCGGACGTAGCAGTGTCTGGAGGGTGTTATGGCGATGCGCGCGGCGGCTCGTGGTCTGTCGATCTTGATTCTTCTCATTTTCGCCTGGGGGTCTGTAGCGCAAGCGGCCGAAGCCCGCCGGGTGGTGACCTCAAATAATTCCGACTATTTCGGCTTCGATCTCAGATCGGACCAGAATGTCAGCCTCGATCAGTGCAAGACGACATGCCTCGGCGACCCCGCCTGCCGCGCCTTTACTTACAACAACAAGGCCAAATGGTGCTTCCTAAAATCCGACTATAACCAGTTGAAATCCTTCAGCGGCGCGGTCGCGGGCAAGGTCGTCAAAGTCGATGGCGACCCCGATATCGGCGCCCCGCCGGAACTCGCCTTCTTCCCCAACTGGATGGCCGACCAGGCCCAGCAATACCGCAACAAGCTGACCGATCCGGCCTATGACAAGCCGACCGACGGGCTGGAATCACTCCGCGCCGCCGCCGAACAGGCTGCACTGACCGGCGACCATGGCCAGGCCATGAACAAATACGAGGCCGCGGTCTCGGTCCTGCCTGACGACGGCCAGCTTTGGCTCGGTCTGGCGCGTGAAACGCTTGCCATACAGCCGGCCAGCGGCACCTCCGAATCCTACAATCTGCCGGTCAAAGGCACCTCCGCCGCCATCAATGCCTACAAGTTGCTGCGCACCACCAAGACCCGCGCCGAAGTGCTGGCGCTGCTCGGCAACGGCCTCGACCGCCGCGATCTCTACCGTCCGGCCCTGCAGGCTTATGAAGCCAGCCTCGCGCTGGTCAGTTCGCCGGCGGTCAAGGCCGAATATGAGGATCTCAAGGCCCGCAAGGGCTTCCGCGTCATCGATCACTCGATCGACGCCGACACCAGCGCGCCGCGCATTTGCGCGCAGTTTTCCGAGGAGCTGGTCAAGACCGGCGTCGACTACGCCCAGTTCGTCACCGTCGACAACCAGCCGCCCAAGGGCGTCGAGGCCAAGGACAAGCAGATCTGCGTCGAAGGCCTGGAGCACGGCCAACATTACGAAGTGACCTTCCGCGCCGGTCTGCCGGCCGCCATTGGCGAGGTCACCGCCGCTCCGGTCGTGCTGTCGATCTATGTGCAGGACCGTGCGCCGTCCGCCCGCTTCACCGGCGACAGCTTCGTGCTGCCCGCCGGCGCCCGCCGCGGCATCCCGGTCGTCACCGTCAACATGAACACCGCGGAGATGAAGCTCTACCGCATCGGCGATCGTTCGCTGGCGCAGCTTCTATCCGGCTATCAGTTCCTGAAGCAGCTCGACGGCTATGATATCTCCAGCATTTCCGACCAGATGGGTGAGCCGGTCTGGCAGGGCCAGCTCGATATCGCCAACGACCTCAACAAGGACGTCACGACGTCGTTCCCGGTCGACGAAGCCTTGCCGCAGCGCAAGCCCGGCGTCTACGTGCTGACCGCGCAAGCGGTAAACGAGAATGACGAGGACAATTACAATTCGCTTGCCACGCAGTGGTTCGTCGTCTCCGACATCGGCCTGTCGACCTATACCGGCCAGGATGGCCTCAATGTCTTTGCCCGCTCGCTCGGAACCGCCAAGCCGATCGCCGGCGCCGAACTGACGCTGCTGGCCAGGAACAATGAAATCCTCGGCACAGCCACGTCGGACGCCGAAGGCCATGCTGTCTTCAACCCCGGCCTGACGCGCGGCGACGGCGGCATGGTGCCGGCCGTTCTGATGGCCAAGCAGGGCGACAACGATTTCGTCTTCCTCGACATGGGCCGCGCCGGCTTCGATCTGTCCGATCGCGGCGTCGCCGGACGCGCCGCACCGGGCGCGCTCGATGTCTATGCCTGGACCGAACGCGGCATCTACCGCGCCGGCGAGGATGTGCATGTCGCAGCCCTTGCCCGCGACGGCGCCTCCAAAGCGGTGGAAAACCTGCCGCTGACCTTCATCTTCACCCGTCCCGACGGCGTCGAGAACCGCCGCATCGTTGCCGATGGCGTCTCGGCCGGCGGCTATGCCGTCGACCTGCCGCTGGAAGCCAACGCCATGCGCGGCACCTGGACGGTGTCGATCTATACCGATCCCAAGCAGGCGGCCGTTTCCAGCCAGATGTTCCTGGTCGAAGACTTCGTGCCGGATCGCATCGAGTTCGACATGAAGTCCGACAAGCAGGAGATCGCACAGGGCGAAACCGCCAACATCGACATTGACGGCCGCTTCCTCTATGGCGCGCCGGCCGCCGGCCTCGCGCTCGAAGGCGAGCTGACGCTGTCGACGGCGCGCGACTGGGACCGTTTCGCCGGCTATTCGTTCGGCCTTGCCGACGAGCAGTCGGCCGAGCCTTCGGTCACCCCGTTCACCGGTCTGCCGGTGGTCGGCGACGACGGCAAGGCGACCTTCCCGGTCACGGTCGACCAATTGCCCGCGACCACCAAGCTGGTCGACGCCAAGGTCACGGTTCGCATGCGCGAAACCGGCGGCCGCGCCATCGAGCGCTCGCTCAACATCGGCATCCGCCCGCAAGGCCACATGATCGGCATTCGTCCGGATTTCGCCGACAATGAGGTGCCGCAGGGCGGCACCGCCAAATTCAGCCTCATCGCGGTCGATCCCGACGGCAAGCGCGAGACGCTGAAGGGCGCGCAGTGGTCGCTGGTCAAGGTCGAACGCAATTACCAGTGGTATCGCAACAACAACTCGTGGAACTACGAACCGGTCACCTTCACCAAGTCGATCGCCAACGGCCAGGTCGATCTCAGCGCCGATGCCGAGGCGACCGTGACGATGCCGGTCGACTGGGGCCAGTACCGTCTCGAGATCGAGACTGCCGATCCCGAGGGCCCGGCGACCAGCTATGAGTTCGACGCCGGCTGGTATGTCTCCTCGACCTCCACCGAAACGCCTGACGGGCTCGAGATCGCTCTCGACAAGGACAGCTATGCCGCCGGCGACGTGGCCAAGCTGAAAGTGTCGCCGCATTTTGCCGGCGAACTGCTGGTCACCATCGGCGCCGACAAGCTGCTCAAGACCGTCACGGCAACCGTGCCGGCCGGCGGCAGCACGGTCGAGATCCCGGTCGGCGACGACTGGGGCGCCGGCGCCTACATCACCGCAACCCTGTTCCGGCCCGGCGATGCGCAGGAAACCCGCATGCCGGCGCGCGCCATCGGCGTAAAATGGCTGACGGTCGACCCAGGCTCGAAAAAGCTCGCCGTCACCCTGACGCCGCCGGACAAGACGATGCCGCGCCAGCAGCTGTCGATCCCGGTTTCGGTCGCTGGCGTAGCGCCGGGCAGCAATGCCTATGTCACGGTCGCTGCCGTCGATGTCGGCATTTTGAACCTCACCAACTACAAGGCGCCGGATCCGGAGGGCTGGTATTTCGGCCAGCGCATGCTCGGGCTCGAAGTCCGCGACATCTATGGCCGTCTCATCGACGGCTCGCTCGGCACCAGCGGCAAGCTCAGGACCGGCGGCGACGGCGCCTCGATGCAGCCGCAAGGCAGTCCCCCGACCGAAAAGCTGGTCGCCTTCTTCTCCGGCCCGGTCCAGCTCGACGCCGACGGCAAGGCCAGGATCGACTTCGACATCCCGCAGTTCAACGGCACCGTGCGCGTCATGGCCGTCGCCTGGACCAAGGAGGCCGTCGGCCATGCCACGACCGATGTCATCGTGCGCGATCCGGTGGTGATCACCGCCGGCCTGCCCCGCTTCCTGGCGCCTGGAGATGCAGCTATCATGCGGCTCGACGTCGCCGACACCGACGGTCCGGAGGGCGACTATGCCCTGTCGATCGCCACGACCGGCGACCTCTCGACCGGCGACAAGCCCTTGCCCGAAAAGCTGACGCTGGCCAAGGGCAAGCGCCAGACGCTGACCGTGCCGCTGATTGCACAGACGGCGGGCAATGCCTCGATCACCATCAAGCTCGCCCATGGCGACGGCACCGCCGTCGAGCAGACGCTGTATGTTCCGGTGCGTCCGGCGCAATTGCCGGTCACCACCCGTCTGGTCGTCGACCTCAAGGGCAATGGCGGCTCGCTGCGCGTCGACAAGGAGCTGCTCGCGGCAAGCCTGCTCGACGGCGCCTCGATCAGCGTCGGCGTTTCGCAGGCTGCGGCCTTCGACGTGCCGTCACTGCTGATGACGCTCGACCGCTACCCCTATGGTTGCGCCGAGCAGACCACCAGCCGCGCCATGCCGCTTCTCTACGTCAACGATCTGGCGTCCGGCGTTGGCATGCAAAGCGATCCCGAACTGCACGGCCGCGTGCAGGCCGCCATCTACAAGGTGCTGAGCTACCAGGCTTCGGCCGGCAGCTTCGGCCTGTGGGGTCCGGGCTCCGGCGATCTGTGGCTCGACTCTTACGTCACCGACTTCCTGACCCGGGCGCGCGAGCAGAACTACGACGTGCCGGCCCTGGCGATGAGCCAGGCGCTGAGCAATCTGCAAAACTCGGTCGGTTACGACCAGGACGTCCAGGATCGCGGCAGCGAAATCGCCTACGCGCTCTATGTTCTGGCCCGCAACAAGAAGGCCTCGGTCGGCGATCTGCGCTACTACGCCGACACCAAGCTCGAAGCCTTCTCGAGCCCGATGGCCGTCGCCCAGTTGGCGGCGAGCCTGGCGCTCTACGGCGACGCGCAGCGTTCGGAAGCAACCTTCCAGACGGCGCTGCAGCTGGCCAAGTCGACCACCGAATACGACTACTACCGGTCCGACTATGGCTCGCGGCTGCGTGATGGCGCCGCGATCCTGGCGCTCGCCGCCGAATCGAAGCCGGTGCCGACCATCGTGCCGGAGCTGATCCGGCTGGTGGCAAGGGAACGCGCCGATGCCCGCTGGACCAGCACGCAGGACGAGTCCTGGATGCTTCTGGCGGCCCGCGCGCTGAAGTCGGGCAACGACTCGATCACGCTCTCGGTCAACGGCGCGCCGCATGCAGGTGGATATTCCAACCACCTCAGCGGCACCGACATTGCCGACAGCCCGCTGACCATCGCCAACACCGGCGCCACGCCGCTGCAGGCGGTCGTCACCACGGTCGCCTCGCCGGTAGAGCCCTTGCCGGCCGGCGGCGACGGCTTCACCATCGACCGCACCTACTACAAGCTCGATGGCACCGAAGCCAACGTCACCGAGGCGACGCAGAACGAACGCTACGTGGTCGTGCTCAAGGTTTACGAGCAGAACCGCTGGCCTTCGCGCCTGCTGATCACCGACCTGTTGCCGGCCGGCTTCGAGATCGACAATCCGGGCCTTGTCTCCAGCGCCCAATTGTCGAACTTCACCTGGCTGGCGCAAACGGACGCGGCCCATCTCGAATTCCGCGACGACCGTTTTGTCGCGGCATTCAATCCCAATGACGGCGATGGCGACCGCAACATCATGCTGGCCTACGTCGTGCGTGCGGTAACGCCGGGCACCTATGCCCATCCGGCAGCCACGGTGGAGGACATGTACCGGCCGCAATATTCGGCCCGCACCGCCACCGGCATGATGGAGATCAAGGCGCCGTAAGGCGCCTTGACGAAGATGAACACGCCGATGTCCGCGACCATCTCCCTCTCCCCGCTATGCGGAGAGAAGGAGCCGGCAGGCGGATGAAGGGCACCACCATGCTCTCCAGAAAATTTCTCCGTCGAACAGGCATCGCCGCCGCCTCCCTCGTCGGCTTTGCGGCGATCGCTGCCGCTTCTCTCTGGGAGCTCGACCGCGCCTTCCCGCCACCCCTGCCCGAAAAACTCACCGTCTCCACCGAGGTCCAGGACCGCGACGGCCAGCTGTTGCGCGCCTTCGCCACGCCGGACGGTTACTGGCGGCTCGACACTGATCTCGACCAGGTCGACAAGCAGTTCGTCGACATGCTGGTCACCTATGAAGACAAGCGCTTCTGGGACCATGATGGCGTCGATGTGCTGGCGCTCGCGCGCGCCGCCGGCCAGTTCGCCACCAGCGGCCATATCGTCTCCGGCGGCTCGACTTTGTCGATGCAGCTTGCCCGACTGATCGAGCCGCGCGAAAGCCGCAGCCTCGGCTCCAAGATCAAACAGATGCTGCGTGCCATCCAGATCGAGCGGCGCCTGTCCAAGCAGGAGATCCTCGAACGCTACCTGACCTTGGCGCCCTATGGCGGCAATCTCGAAGGCGTGCGCGCCGCCTCGCTCGCCTATTTCGGCAAGGAGCCGAAGCGGCTGACGGTCTCGGAAGCCGCCCTGCTGGTTGCGCTGCCGCAATTGCCGGAAAAGCGCCGGCCCGACCGCAATCTCACCATCGCTCATGCCGCCCGCGACCGCGTGCTGACCCGCATGGTGTCGGCTGACCTGCTTGGCGAGCGCGAGGCCGCGCGCGCAGCGCTCGATGATGTCTCGGGCTTGCGCCGCAAACTGCCGGCGCTGGCGCCGCATGCCGCCTATGCCATGCTTCCCAAGGCCGTACCCGGCAAGCCATTGCAGCTGACGATCCGCAAAAGCGTCCAGCAAGGGCTGGAGCAGGTGGCGCGCGATGCCGCGATCAAGCTTGGTCCGCGCCTCTCCGTCGCCATGGTGATGGCCGATGCCCGCACCGGTGACATCCTCGGCGAAGTCGGCTCTGCCGATTTCTTCGACGCCAGCCGTTCCGGCTGGATCGACATGACCAAGATCGTGCGGTCGCCCGGCTCTACGCTTAAGCCGTTCATCTATGGCCTCGCCTTCGAGCAGGGGCTGGTGGCGCAGGAAATGCTGATCGAGGACAGACCGGTCGATTTCGGCGGCTACCGGCCAAAGAATTTCGACATGGGCTATCAGGGGGATGTCTCGATCCGCCAGGCGCTGCAGCTGTCGCTCAACGTGCCGGCAATCCGCGTGCTCGACTCTGTCGGCCCGGCACGGCTGATGGCGCGCTTCCGCCAGGCCGGCGTCAGCCCGGTGCTACCGGTCAACGAGGCGCCGGGCCTCGCCATCGGCCTCGGAGGCGTCGGCGTAACGCTGCGCGATCTCGTCCAGCTCTATACCGGCCTCGCCAATGGCGGCAAGGCAAACACGCTCCATGACGGCACCGAGCCGGCCAACGACGAGCGCGCCACCGCCACCATCCTCGACGCCCAGGCGAACTGGCAGATCACCGACATATTGTCGGGCGTAAAGCCGCCCGAGGGCGCCTTGCAGCGCGGCATCGCCTACAAGACCGGCACGTCCTACGGCTATCGCGATGCCTGGTCGGTCGGCTTCGACGGCCGCTACGTGCTGGGTGTGTGGGTCGGCCGCGCCGATGCCGGTGCGGTGCCCGGCCTGTCCGGCTATGTCTCAGCCGCCCCCATCCTGTTCGAGGGCTTCGTCCGCTCCGGCCTCACCGCCGTCCCGTTGCCCAGCCAGCCGGCCGGTGTCCTCAAGGCCAGGCGCGAAGACCTGCCGGTGACATTGGGGCGCTTCGGCGCCGGCGCCGACGGACTGGTGCAGGCAGGCCCGACGGAACCGGCGCCAACGATCATTTTCCCGCCCAACGGCGCCCGCGTCGATCTCGCCACCAATTCCGCCGAGGCCTCGCCGCTGGTGCTGAAACTGCAAGGCGGCCGCGCGCCGTTCCGCTGGCTGGCCAATGGCAAGCCGCTCGTCGGCATCGACCGCCGCCGCACTGCGACCTGGCTGCCCGACGGCGCCGGCTATTCGACGCTCACCGTCATCGACGCCGTGGGACGCGCGGCAAGCGTGAAGGTGTTCGTTGAATAGATGGCGCCAAGCGATTCAGGGGATTGGGCTTCTTCGCCCGAGACCCGGCGCGAGGCACCCCCCTCTGGGGGGGGGGGGGGGGGGGGGGGGGGGGGGGGGGGGGGGGGGGGGGGGGGGGGGGGGGGGGGGGGGGGGGGGGGGGGGGGGGGGGGGGGGGGGGG
>NZ_JAMYQD010000041.1:0-18392 GCF_040320665.1 Mesorhizobium sp. M0626
CCACGCAATGGGTCAAGCCGGGGCTGATCGGCCGCGTGAAGCACCTGCGCGGCGAGGACGACCTGCGGCATGCATCGCTGCAGGACTTCCGCGAGAATGACACAGATGGCCGTGGCTAGGAAAGATCAGGAGCGCGCCACCTACGCCTGGATGTACGCCCAAGCGAGCAAGGATGGCAAGGAGACGTGCGGTGCCAGCCTACTGGGGAGAGCATGCCGACGCGTGGCTGCAGGGCTTTGACGGTGAGCCGGTGGCCGCCTTCGGCAAGACCAAGACTGTCAACGACGAAATGGAAGCCGAGGTCGACGAAGCTGCCGTCGAGCGCCCTGCTGGAACCTAAGCGCTGGATCGAGCTTAGGCTTCATGAGCACACGCGGCGTCAACTTTCTCGATCGCTGGATCGGCAACAATTTCCCCGAAACGGCTAAAACCGACGCCGTTTCGGTAAGTGAGTACATACACAAATTGTATGCCGACGCTAAAGCCTTGACGATCGAGTGCGAAGAGATCGACGAAGAGGTTGATAGCCTATATCGGACGCTGGTCGATGCCGTCGTGCACTTTGCCCCAGGTGTTTCCGAATGAGCAAGCCGGCCGTCCTATTTTTGAACCAATGGATAAAAAAACACGATCTATCCGACGCCGGTGCGCCGAAAGAGCGAGCGGAGATCGAGCAGCTCGCAAAGCGCCTAATCGCCGACGCGGAGGCTGAGGGGATTGCGGAAAGCGAGCTGACCGAGGCGTTCGACGACAAGGAGGTCGACAGCCTTTATCGTACCCTCCTCGATGTTAATTCTGGGATACCGGAATGAGTGTTCCCGGCCTGAAGGTTCCGGACAGTTTGGGTGGCCGAGCAGTTGCCCACTGTGGCGAGGGGCGATCCGATCGCACCAGCGAGTTGGCATAAGGTTCTCATGTAAGTGCGGGCGGCCGATTTGAATTCGGCCAACTGTGGCAGAAAAACAACTGCATCAATCGGCGCGCTCTGCTACCAAAAAGGTTAGTTACAGGAGATCACCTATGAAGAAGCTGCTTCTTGGTCTGTCGTTGTCTCTGCTGGCTTCGTCGGCGTATGCTGCCGATGCCATCGTTGCAGAAGCCGCGCCGGTCTTTAGCTGGACGGGTGGGTATGTCGGCCTACAGGCAGGCTATGCTTGGGGGAATGGCAACATAGACGAAATCGGTGGGCCGGGCTTTGTCGACACAGATCCCGACGGGTTCCTTGGTGGCGTCTACGCCGGTTACAACTATCAGATGTCCAATAACATTGTGATTGGCGCGGAGCTGGACGTCGTATATGCGAATGTTGATGGCAGCGGCCAAGTCTTCAGCGCTCCTGGTATCCCGATCCCGGGCGGCATCGCCACCGAAGAACTCAACTGGAGTGCGGCGGCAAGACTGCGCCTAGGATATGCCGTTGATCGCTTTCTTCCTTATATTGCGGGTGGCGTTGCGTTTGGCGATGTCGACATAAGTAATAATGGAGGCGGACCTTCGTTCGGAGATACATTCACAGGATGGACGATAGGCGTGGGCTTGGATTATGCCATGACCGACAATCTGCTGCTGCGAGGCGAGTATCGCTATACCGACTTCGGTACAGAATCCTTTGGTGGTCTGGTCAATGCCGAGGTTGATCTGAAGACCAACGAGGTTCGCTTCGGCATCGCCTACAAGTTCTAATCCCCTGATGTCATAATAGCCTGTCGCTCACCGCGACGGGCCTTTTTGTGCAAGAACCGTTTGCGGCGATCCCCTCAACGGAGTTCGCTACCATGGTCAAGACGAAAACCCCTCACAACACGTTTCGCAGGAACAGCTCGCCCGCTTCAAGATCGAGGCGGAACGGCTGCACAAGGCAATCGTCGGCCCGATTGTCGCCGATCTGCGACAATCACCAGGCCGTGCAGGATCCGCATGAAGTGCTGCTCAAGAACGTGAACAATCACCGACAGGGATGCGCTATCCGATGGCCTCTTACAGGTCCGGCGTCGCTGCCTAGTGCTGGATAGGTGGAGTCCCGAGACCGGGGAAGGGCAGCACGTTGCCGCCCGTCCCCCGCCGGCGGCGCAGTTCAACCTCTCGATAGACGAGGATGCCCATCACCATTTCCGCGCTGGCGATTTCCGATCTCGATGGCAACGACTTGAGCTATTGGTGCAGTTGTCGCGTTTCCATGGTCGCAATGTGGCCGGCGATGGCTTCGATGCTATCGCCCAAATTCGCCAGTAACCCTGCGGACCTCTGCATAGGCTTGCTCTACAGCCGCGAAAACGTGTTGAGATGCAGACGCGACCTTTGGCCTTCTGCAAAGGCCACGGCATAGGATTCGAGCTTGAATGATCGGGTGAGTTCCTGGTCTTCCTCGATCACGCGGACAAACCACTCGCCACAGGGTTTGCCAACTTCGACACAAGGGCGTGCTTTGCGAATTGGAATTATGTCAGCCATGGCGTTGCCTCCCAGCAATCAGGCCAAGCGGAGATTAACGTCGTAAGCGGCCTACAACAAGAAAAGATTGGGCAGCAATACGAAGCTGAGGTGTGGGCCACAAATGGCCGGCGCCATGGGTTGGGGAACCTGGGTGGGCACCGGCCAAGAGCGGACAGGTCCGCCGCGATGCATACATCGCCGATTGGTGCCGCGGTGGTAATGGTGTGATCGCGGAAGCTACGCTTTAGCCTTAGCCGTCGGCCTTGCCTTGCCCGTTGCAGTTGCCGTGGGCTGCGGTGCCTTCCTACCCAGACCGATCGACTTCGCCATGGCAGACCGTGAGGCCGCATAGTTGGGAGCGACCATCGGATAAGTGGATGGCAAGTTCCACTTCGTTCGATACGCGTCAGGAGTGAGACCGAAATCCACGCGCAGATGTCGCCGAAGGGTTTTGAACCGCTTACCATCTTCAAGACAGATGATGTAATCGGGAAATACTGACCTTTTTGGATTTACCGCAGGCACTGGTTCTTCGGTCGCGGCAGCCACGCGATGGCCAATCCCAGACAGCGACCCGTGCACTGAGGCTATCAGGTCCGCCAAGCCCGCGACCGGCACGGGATTGTTGCTGACGTACGCGGATACCACATCCGCCGTGAGTTCTACCAGTTCAGCGGCGTGGTCGGGGGCGTCGGTCATGGTGTGAGTCCTCGAATTTGAGAACGATCTATTATAGCTGCTGCCGCAGCTGCGCAACTCGAGGCCCGATGATGGGCCGCTTCCCTCGTAAGCACCAATCCTGTTGAGCCTGTGTTTGCCGATGGGGAAAGGACCATCGGAAGCAGTGCCAGACTTATCACAGGTTAAGTCGGTCCGGTGTTTATGATATAAGGTCGGGCATCATTCGCGTTCTGCTGGCCGCGGGTGACTGAGAGACCATAGCGCTCCCGCCCAAACGGAGAGCCGACATGCTTTATCAAAGCCCCTTAACCGCCAAGTTCCATCGTGCCTTCACCCTCACGTCAGGTGAGCGTCAAGCTCTCGACGCGGTAAGAATAAGGATCGTTGCGATTGGCGCAAACCAGAACTTGGTCCGGGAAGGCGACCAGCCGTCCCGGTGCATAATGGTCCTGGCTGGCTTAGCCAGCACCTCGAAGGTAACAGGAGACGGGAAGCGTCAGGTCACTGCTTATCATGTGCCTGGCGACATGCCCGATCTGTTGAGCCTGCACCTCGATCTGTTGGATAGCGACGTTCGAACGGTGAGCGCTTGCAGTGTTGGCTTCATAGATCACTCGGCTATCCGGCTGCTCTGCGAACGCCACCCCAGGCTGGCGGCAAATCTTTGGCGAACGACACTGGTTGATGCATCGATTTTTCGCGAATGGGTGGTCAATGTCGGGAAGCGCCAAGCGCTTGGCCGAGTGGCCCACCTTCTCTGTGAAATCATGCTACGTATGGAAGATGCCGGACTTGCGTCCGATCAAACCTGCGCTTTTGGTGTGACTCAAGCTGACCTTGGCGAGGCGACAGGGCTGTCGGCAGTCCACATCAACCGCACGCTCAAGTCTCTTCGGGAGAAGCACCTTACATCACTTGTGAATGGCCAATTGACCATCCATGATTGGGAAGGACTGGCCTTTCTTGCTGAGTTCCGGCACGATTACCTGCACTCAGCAAGGAACAATAAAACGGCCGAGTTCATGTCAATGCACTGATTGCTCCAGGGAAAAATCGCCAGAAATGCGGATTGGCTCCAAGGGTAGCCGGACCACTTGTTGGCCTTCGCTGGCCATCAGCGGTGCGATCGCCCCCCAACATGGTCAATGCTTTGATGGCGCGTCGAAGCGTTAGCGCAAGGGGTTCACTTGCGCGCAGAGTGCATTCGGATGCTTACCGGCCCACATGGGCGTTGACTGTCCGTATGGCCGTCTGCGTAGCACCATCCATCCCCTCAACGTGATACTTCGGCACTACAGGGTTTCCACCTCTCTTCATGGCTTTCGATTGGCCGCGCGATCGACCAATTTGTGGGCTCAGCCGCATCAATTCGAGCCCCGCTATTGGCTAGCGACTGTGGAAGAGGTTCCTGGGGCACACCATGCCGGCGCCCAAGGGAATAAATCTCGGCGACGCAATGGGTCAAGCCCGGGGCTCATGCGTCGCTGCAGATTTCGGGAGGACGGCGGATATTCGCTTTTCTCCGACCGAAAGCGTGCCAAGGGACGTCGCCAGCTAAACAGCAACCGGCGTTGACGCTTGAGAGCGCCTGGCAGCGTTCACGGTGGCCTGTATGGGCGCTCGACATTTCGCGAGTGGCATGTGTTGCGAGCTTGTTGCAGATCATGTTCGCACCATGCAACGGCAAAACGCCTCATCGAGCGCAATGGAAAAGCCGCATTCTCAGTTCGGTCGAGCGAGCGCTTTCTGCACGAGTTGTGACAGGGGAGGGCCTGTCAGGCTTGGAATTCACAAGCTGCAACGCAATTGAGGAAGAAGCCGAAAGGGTGCAAGACCAAATCGATTTCTTGCAGCCAAACTCGGCTCTGGTGTGGTTCAATCCTGTTTGCATCATCGCGGATCAGCGGTCGGACTGTCGAGAACTGAACTGCGCGATCTCAGCCGGTGGGCTTCGAACCAAAACATGCGGACCACCGCGGACGGGGACAGTCGGTCCCGCGTCGCGTCCTGCGGCCGGCGCTATGCTGACGCTCCTACGGCTGTCCTGTTCACCGCCCGCGGCGGGGGGCGAATTTCCTCCGTCCTGCGCGTGACAATTGTCCGCTGTTGCGGCCGCGCGCAGGACTGCGGCTTATGCGCCGTTCTTCCTTGAGCGCCGACGGTCGCCGGCGCGGTGCTTGGGGATGGAACCGAATCCCAGGCAGCGTATTGACATGTATCCGAGTTCCTCATGTCCGAGTAGACGGCACTCTCAACAAAAGGCGCAAACGGCCCAGAGACTCGGCCAATCTCGATCCGGCAACGAGATCGCCGCTGCTGTCGGCGTCAAGCTGACGCATCCGGACAAGGTCATGTATCCAGGCACCAAGGTGACCAAATCCACGCTCGCCGCCTACTACGCAGTGGTCGCCGAGAAGATGCTGCCGCACATTCAGGATCGGCCGCTGTCGCTGGTGCGCGATACTCACGGCGACCTGCAGCAGACCTTCTTTCAGAAGCACAACCTGCCAGGCGTGCCCAGGGCCATCCATGATGGCCACTTGGAGAAGGTGTCCGGTAAGGAAAGCCGCATCTCGTGGTCGATGACTTGGCTGGGCTGATCGCGGGCGTCCAGACGTGCTCGAATTCCACATCTGGGGAAGCCGTCGCCAGCAGCCGGATCTGCCGCACCGCATGATCTTCGACATCGACCCCGACAGGGCTTGGGCTTTGCTGCCGTCAAGCAGGCAGCCCTCGACATTCGGAGCATTCTGGAAGCGCTTGGATTGCAGTCGTGGCCGTTGCTGTCCGGCGGCAAGGGCGTTCATGTGGTCGTCCTGCTCCTCCCGGAGGCAGACTGGGACGAGGTCAAGAGCTTCTGCCAGGACTTCGCCGAACTGCTGGCCCGTACAGATCCGTCGCGCTTCGTCGCCAATATGAGCAAGGCGAAGCGCAAGGGCCGAATGTTTCTCGATTACCTGCGCAACGGCCAGGGCTCCACTGCAATCTGCCCCTGGTCGACTCGGGCACGCGCGGGGGCGTCGTGCGCGGTGCCTGTCAGCTGGGATGAGTTGCCCACCTGCGAAAAACGCCAACGGCTTCGATGTCTTCGCCGCCGCCGCGCGGGCTCAGTTGCGCGAAGCCTGGGAAGGTTATTTCGACGTCGCACAAACGCTTACCGACCGCATTCGGCACGCAGTCCGGCAGCAATAACCATAGGTCAGCGACACTACTGATTGGCGCGGACCGCCTTTGCCCCAAGTCCGGGAGCGTCCCCCTTCGAGGCCTGGGCTAGCCTCTAGAGCGAGAGTACGGACCGGTTTGCCGTGACGGGTTGAGAGCTGGAGGAGAGGCCTCCGGCGCCCGTCGCGGAGAAACCCGATGTCCAGACATTACGCTCGCGCCGGCGCCGACCGGGCAAGCCTCTATGATGACATCACCAACAAGATCATCGCCGAGCTGGAGGCTGGGCGCTTTCCCTGGGTGCCCTGGGGCACGGCGGCGGCGCAAGCACCCCTCGCCATGCCGGCCAATGCCGCCTCTGGCCGTGCCTATTCGGGGATCAACGTGCTGATCCTGTGGGGTGCGGTCGTCGAGCATGGCTTTCCCGTCCAGGGCTGGCTGACTTTCCGCCAGGCGCTATCGCTGGGCGGCCATGTCCGCAAGGGCGAACACGGGACCACCGTCGTCTATTCTGACCGCTTCATCCCTGACGACGAGAAGAAACGCGCGCGGGAGACCGGCGAGGCAGCACGGGCCATACAGTTTCTGAAGCGCTTCACCGTCTTCAACGTCGCGCAATGCGAAAATCTGCCCGACGATCTGGCGGTGTTTCCGCCCGCACCAGAGCCCGGACTGATCGAACCGGCCGTCGAGGCACTGATCAAGGCGACAGGGATCGATTTCCGCATCGGCGGCAATAGCGCCTATTATGTGCCGGCGCACGACTACGTGCAGGTGCCGCCTCCGCAGGCGTATTTCGAGACCATTGACTGGCACCGCACCGCCCTGCACGAGCTTGGCCATGCGACCGGCCATCCCTCCCGCGTCGGCCGTGACCTCGGCTGCGCCTTCGGCACAAAGCGATATGCTTTCGAGGAACTGGTCGCCGAAATGAACGCAGCCTTCTGCTGCGCCTCGCGAGGTATTGCGCCGACCGTGCGCCACGCCGATTACCTGGCCTCCTGGCTCGACGTCCTGCGCGAAGACAACCGAGCCATCGTGCGTGCCGCCTCCCAAGCCAGCAAGGCAGCCGACTGGTTGCTCGCCTTCCTTCCGCAACCCGACAACGGAACCAGGGCAGGGCCCGCCAGCGTCGATGAGGTCGAAATCGAGAAGAGGGCGGCATGATCGTTCTCACCGAGGAACTGCGCGTGCCTGCTCGCCAATAGCCGCGATCGCGACGCCGAACACGTACGGGTGGTGAAGCTCTTCAAATCAACTCGGCGAAGGAATTGGCTCGCAACCGCGCTCGAGATGACGTCGATCCGGCTGCCTTTCGGCATCGGCATCGAGCGGGACATGCTCTTTGGCACCGACCTGCCGATTTCCGTCTGGGCAGAGGCGGTCCGCCGGGGCGGAAACCTTCGCGACGCCGAACGCAACTCGACCATGCCGGCCAATCTGGCCGAGACGGCGAGTGAGATCTCAGCTTGTAATCCGCAAGCCGCAGATGCGCAGTCGTGTCTGCGGCCCTGTCCCCACCTCTGGATCTTCGGTGCGGCTCAGTCCTCAGAGTGAGAGGGCTGCGCCCGTCTTTTTTGACGGGTTTGGAGGACGAGAGAGTTTCGGCCGCCCGTCGCGGAGATAGTCCACATGGCTACGCCCAAGCAGAAGATCACCCTCAACGCTTCACGTGACATCCCCTTCAACAAGCTGATGCTGAGCCAGTCCAATGTCCGGCGCATCAAGCGCGGGGAAACCATAGAGGACCTCGCCGCGTCGATCGCCCGGCGCGGCCTGCTCCAGAGCCTCAACGTCCGGCCAGTGTTGGACGGCGAGGGCAACGAGACCGGCATGTTTGAGGTGCCGGCTGGCGGGCGCCGCTATCGCGCGCTGGAACTGCTGGTCAAGCAGAAGCGCATGAGCAAGACCGAGCCAGTTCCCTGCGTCATAAGCGACGCCCACAGCGCGGTCCCGATCGAGGAGGACTCGCTGGCCGAGAATTTTCAGCGCGAAGATTTACATCCGCTCGACATGTTTCGCGCCTTCCAGACACTTCATGACCAGGGCGCGAGCCATGAGGAGATTGCCGCACGCTTCTTCGTCTCCGCAACATTCGTGCAGCAGCGCCTCAGGCTGGCCAGGGTTTCGGCCAAGCTGCAGGAGATTTACGAGCAGGATGGCATGAAGCTCGAGCAGCTCATGGCGTTCACCGTGACCGACGATCACGCCCGTCAGGAGCAGGTCTGGGAGGCGCTCGAAAACTCCTGGTCGAAGGAGCCGCAGCAGATCCGGCGCCTGCTGACGGAGACCACTGTGCGGGCAAGCGATCGCCGGGCGCTGTTCGTCGGTGTCGACGCGTATGTCGCTGCCGGCGGCGTGGTGCTGCGCGACCTGTTCGAGGCCGACAATGGCGGCTGGCTGCAGGACCCCGCTCTGCTCGACCGCTTGGTCGGCGATAGGCTGAAGTCGATCGCCGACGAGATCGCGGCGGAGGGCTGGAAGTGGATCGTGGTCGATGCCGATCTGCCCTACGGGTACAATCACGGTCTGCGGGCAATCGCTGGCACCCCCGTCGGTCTGACCGACGCGGAGCGGGCGGAACGCGAAGCCCTGCGGGCGGAGTACGACCGGCTGGAAGCCGAGTATGGCGAATCCGACGAACTCCCCGACGATGTCGATCAGCGCCTCGGTCAAATCGAGACCGCGCTTGAGGCCTTCGAGAGCCGGCCGATGCACTACGATGGGGCCGAGATCGCCCGCGCCGGTGTGTTCATCAGCATCGATCGTGATGGCGATCTCGTCGTCGATCGGGCCCATGTGCGCCCCGAGGACGAAGCGATGCAGGCGGTCGACGGCCACTCGGCCGAGCCAGGTTGCGCCACCGAGAACGAAGACGGCAGACACAATCCTTCGGCCCGCGCGATTATCACCATCGGCGCGCAGGCGTCCGAGCCTGAGGAGGATGACGGCGACACCATCAAGCCGCTACCCGAGCGCCTGGTCATCGAACTTACTGCCCATCGCACGTTGGCGCTGCGCAACGCACTGGCCGAGAACCAGCATGTGGCCATCACGGCGCTCTTGCACCGGCTCGTCCTCGACACCTTCGGTCAGCGTTCCGCCATCGGCTGCGTCGAGGCCTTCGTCCGACATGTCCACTTGCCGTGGCAGGACGTCGGTCTCAAGGACAGCCCTGCGGCCAAGGCCGTCCATGAGCGCCATGAGGCATGGAAGAGCGACATTCCACTGGATGACGACGAGGCCCTATGGGCGTGGCTCGACGGACTCGATGAAGCAAGCCGGCAGACGCTGCTGGCGCATTGCGTCAGCTATGGGATCAACGCCTTGTTCGAACGACCCAATCCCTACGGCAGCGGCGTTTCCCAGCATGGACTCGATCAGCGCCGGCGTGAAGCCGATCGGTTGTTCCGTGCCACCGGGCTTGACATGGTAGATGCCGGCTGGCGGCCGACGGTGGATAACTATCTCGGTCGCGTCACCAAGTCCCGCATTCTCGAAGCCGTGCGCGAAGGCGCCGGCGACCAGGCCGCCCAGCTTATCGACCATCTCAAGAAGGCCGACATGGCCAAAGAGGCCGAGCGCCTCCTGGCCGATAGTGGCTGGCTACCCGAACCGCTCCGCCTTCGCGGCAATGACGCCGCCCGGCCGAATGTGGGCGAGGAAGCTGACCTCCCCGAATTCCTGGCCGGTGATGACGAGGACGGCTCGGCCACCCATGAGACTGCCGCACACGCGGTCGCCGCCGGATAGCACCGTCGGCGGAGTGGCGCGGGTCGCTCGGCCCTTTCTTCTTCACTACGAGTTCACGCCGTTCGCTCATCTTGCCGACGGCAATCCCTATGATGCCTACCTGCCGCCCGATCCCGACAGCGCCAATGGTTTCCTACAGAAGTCGGGGCCTGACGGCGGAATATGATTGAGATCGGTTGATACCGGCAAGCGCTCCACCTCATGGCGGGGCGCTTGTTTGATTTTGGCTTCGGTGGAGGCCAGAGAGGGAGAGGCGAGCCGGGATGGTTTTGAATCCGCACGGTCCAGAGAGAGCGCCGCGCGGCTCGATCCTGTCCCCGCTCTCCCGAGGTTCACACCATGTACATGATCTCGCCCGCTGTGGCAGTTCCCGCAGCCGCGCCGCTCCCGCTCCCCCAAACCGGTGCAGCCGGCGCTATCTTCGCCGCCGCCGGCCTTCTGCTTCCCCATCTCGAGCGCGGCGACAGCATCGACGCGCCAAAGTTGCGCGCGGCGATGGAAGCCGCATTCGGCGCCTCCGACGCCGCCGGCGCCTGGGACTGGAAGCAGGCCTACGATGCCTGCGAGGCTGCGACGGTCCTTTTCCTGCGCAAGTACGGAAAGGCGTTGTTCCGCAAGGCCGCGTCTCCGGCTCTCCGGCTGTCAGCATTGTCGAAGATCGCCCGGCTCATGCCGACGCATACCCGCCGATCCGAAGAAGCACAGACCTTCCAGCAGTTCTCGACGCCGATTCCGCTCGGCATGGTCGCCGCAACGGCCGCTGCCATCACGCCGGCCGACCGTGTGCTGGAGCCTTCCGCCGGCACCGGGCTGCTCGCCATCCTGGCCGAGATAGCCGGCGCCTCGCTCATTCTCAACGAGCTTGCCGAAACCCGCGCGGCACTTCTCTCCGGCCTCTTTCCGGCCGTCTGCGCCAGCCGCTTCGACGCCGCCCAGATCGACGACCATCTCTATCCCGGCGCCGTGCCCAGCGTGGTGCTGATGAACCCGCCCTTTTCGGTCATGGCCAACGTCGAGGGCCGCATGGCCGACGCGGCCTGGCGGCACATCGCCTCGGCCCTGGCGCGCCTTGCGCCCGGCGGGCGGCTGGTGACGATTACCGGTGCGAACTTCGCGCCCGACCACCCGGCCTGGACCGCCGCCTTTACTCGCCTGCAGGAACGTGGCCGCATCGTCTTCTCCGCCGCCATCGACGGCTCGGCCTACGCCAAGCATGGCACGACCTTTCCGACACGCCTCACCGTCATCGACCGGGTGCCGGCGGACGATCCGGACGTGTTCCCGGCAGATCAGGGCGTTGCCCCGGATGCCGCGACGCTGATCGCATGGGTCGGCGAGCATGTGCCGGCACGGCTGCCGGTCACCATACCCGCAGGTGCAACTCCCACATCGTCGTCGGCCGCACCCCGCACAGTGCGCGGCTATCTTGGTCCCACGGCAAGAATAACACCGCGGCCACCGCTCACTGATCCCGATGCCGTTGAGCTCGCCTATCAGGTGCTCGACTGGAAGGCCGCCGAGGGCGGCCACATCAGCGACGCCATCTACGAGGACTACGCGCTTCAGGCGATCCGCATTCCCGGCGCGCAGCCGCACCCCACCCAACTCGTGCAATCGGCGGCCATGGCCTCGGTCGCGCCGCCCAAGCCGAGTTATCGGCCGCGCCTGCCGAAGAACGTCCTTGACCTGCTCTCGGACGCGCAGCTCGAGACCGTCATCTATGCGGGCGATGCTCACGCCGAGTATCTCGCCGGCGCCTGGACGCTCGACGATACCTTTGACGTAATTAGCGCGGCGGCAGATGACGCGGCGCGGGCCGTGCGCTTCCGGCAAGGCTTCATGATCGGCGACGGTACCGGTGTAGGCAAGGGCCGCGAGTCCGCCGCCGTAATCCTAGACAATTGGATGCAGGGCCGTCGCAAGGCCGTCTGGATCTCCAAGTCAGACAAGCTCATCGAGGATGCGCAGCGCGACTGGTCCGCGCTCGGCATGGAGCGCTTGCTGGTCACCCCGCTCTCCCGCTTCCCGCAGGGCAGGCCGATCACGCTGGCGGACGGCATCCTGTTCACCACCTATGCCACGCTGCGGTCCGACGATCGCGGCGAGAGGCTTTCGCGGGTCAAGCAGATCGTCGAATGGTTGGGTCCGGATTTCGATGGGGTCATCATCTTCGACGAGGCGCACGCCATGCAAAATGCCGGTGGCGGCAAGAGCGAACGCGGCGACGCCGCTCCCTCCCAGCAAGGCCGTGCCGGCCTGAGGCTACAGCACGCCCTGCCGAATGCCCGCATCGTCTATGTGTCGGCGACTGGCGCCACCACCGTGCACAATCTCGCCTATGCCCAGCGGCTCGGCCTCTGGGGCGGCGAGCATTTTCCATTCTCGACCCGCGCCGAGTTCGTCGAGGCGATCGAGGCTGGCGGCGTGGCGGCGATGGAAGTACTGGCACGCGACCTCAGGGCACTTGGCCTCTATACCGCCCGCTCGCTCTCTTTCAACGGTGTCGAATACGAACTGCTCGAGCATGAGCTGACGCCCGAACAGGTCCGCATCTATGACGCGTACGCTGGGGCCTTCGGCGTCATCCACAACAATCTCGATGCTGCGATGCAGGCGGCCAACATCACCGGCAGCACCGGCACGCTCAATGCCCAGGCCAAGTCGACCGCGCGCAGCGCCTTTGAAAGCGCCAAGCAGCGCTTCTTCGGCCATTTGTTGACCAGCATGAAGACACCGACCCTGATCAAATCCATCACCGGCGATCTGGAGGAGGGCCATGCGGCCGTTGTCCAGATCGTCTCGACGGGTGAGGCGCTCATGGAGCGGCGGCTGGCCGAGTTGCCGACCGAGGAATGGAACGATGTTCGCGTCGACATCACGCCGCGCGAATACGTCCTCGACTACCTCGCTCATTCCTTCCCGGTGCAGCTCTACGAGCCCTTCACGGATTCGGAGGGCAATCTGTCGTCGCGCCCGGTCTACCGCGATGGCCAGCCGGTCGAGAGCCGCGAGGCGGTCGCCCGGCGCGACGAGCTGATCGCGAAACTCGCCAGCTTGACGCCTGTCCCCGGCGCGCTCGACCAGATCGTCCAACATTTCGGCGCGGACCTCGTCGCCGAAGTCACTGGCCGCTCGCGCCGCATCGTGCGCAAGCGCGACCGCCTGGTCGTCGAGCACCGAGCAGGGTCGGCAAATCTGGCCGAGGCGCAGTCCTTCATGGACGATCAGAAGCGCGTTCTGGTGTTTTCCGACGCCGGCGGGACGGGTCGTTCCTACCATGCCGAACTCTTGGCACGGAACACGCGGCTGCGTGTGCATTATCTGCTCGAAGCCGGGTGGAAGGCCGACACCGCCATCCAGGGCCTGGGCCGCACGCATCGGACCAATCAGGCGCAGCCGCCGCTGTTCCGGCCGATCTCGACCAATGTGAAGGCGGAAAAGCGCTTCCTCTCGACGATCGCCCGCCGTCTCGACACGTTGGGCGCAATCACGCGCGGCCAGCGCCAGACCGGTGGCCAAGGGCTGTTCCGGCCAGAGGACAATCTTGAAAGCCACTATGCCGGCGATGCCTTGCGGCAGCTCTATCTCCTGATCGTACGCGGCAAGGTCGAGGGTTGCACACTCCAGCGTTTCGAGGCGGCGACCGGTCTCAAGCTGATGGACAACAACGGCATCAAGGACGAGTTGCCGCCGATCACCACCTTCCTCAATCGCCTGTTGGCGCTGACCATCGAAGTGCAGGGCGTGCTGTTCGGCGCCTTCGAGCAGCTTCTGGCCGCTCGGATCGGTGGCGCCATCGCCTCGGGCACCTATGACACCGGGCTGGAGACCCTGCGGGCCGAGAGCTTCGTCATCACCGACCGGCAGGTCATCTACGCCCATCCGCGCACCGGCGCCGAAACGCGGCTGCTGACGATCACCCAGCGCAAGCGCAATCGGCCCGTCATGCTCGATGCGGCGCTCCATCACCTTCGCGATTTGCGCGCCATCCTACTGATCAACGAGCAATCTGGCCGCGCCGCCGTGCAGATCCCAACCACCAGCATCATGCTCGACGACGGCGAGATCGAGCCGCGGGTCCGCCTGATCCGGCCAATGGAAGGCCAGAACATGCCGCTCAAGGCTATGGGCGAAACCCGCTGGGTCGAGGCCCACCGTGAAGCTTTCGCTGCAGCATGGAATGCGGAGGTCGCCGAGACTCCCGAGTTTGCCGATGCCGTGCTGCACATGGTGACGGGCCTGTTGTTGCCGATCTGGAAGCGTCTGCCAAACGAGTCGACCCGCGTTTTTCGACTTCAGACCGACGAGGGCGAGCGCATAATTGGTCGCCTTGTCACGCCGGCCTGGGCCGCCAACGCCACGGTGACAGGCGTCGCATCGCTATCGCCCGAGCAGGCGCTCGCGGCGCTGATCGACGGGCGGACGATCCTTGATCTCGCCGAGGGTCTCCAGCTTCGCCGCAGCCGCGTCATGGGCGCGTGGCGCATCGAACTGTCGGGCTTCACCGACATGATGCGGGAGCGCCTCACCGCCTACGGTCTCTTCCACGAGATCATTTCGTGGAAGCTCAGGATGTTCGTGCCGATCGACGCCAACGGGCTCGCCGTGCTGGAGCGCGTGCTCGACCGCTTCCCAATCGAGCGGGTCAGTGAGCGGGAGGCTGCATGATTCCGCGTCACGCTGCATCCGACCTCGCACACCGCCTCGCCGAACATGCCGAGGCGGTGTGCCGCCACTACCTCTCCAATGGCCGTCGCCAGGGCAACTATTGGAGCGTCGGCGACGTCCGCAATGCGCCGGGCCGCTCGACGTTCGTGCGTCTGCAGCCATCCCCGAAGGGACCGCCAGGCAAATGGACCGACGCCGCTACCGGCGAGCATGGCGACCTGCTCGACGTCATCCGCGAATCCCTCGGACTGGTCAACTTCCGGGACGTCGCCGATGAGGCGCGCCTGTTTCTCGCTATGCCAGATGCCATGCCACCCCGACCGGCCGCGCCGATCACGCAGGTCCCCATTGGATCTCCGGAAGCGGCTCGCCGACTGGTCGCCATGTCGAAGCCCATTATCGGCACCCTCGTGGAAACCTATTTGCGTGGACGTGGCATTGCGACTTTGTCCGGCACCGGATCGCTGCGGTTCCATCCGCGCTGCTACTACCGGCCCGGCGATCATGGACCGACCGAGACCTTGCCGGCAATGATCGCTGCTGTCACCGACCTTGATGGACATTTGACCGGCGCGCACCGCACCTGGCTCGCACCGGACGGCACCGGCAAGGCGCTCGTCGACACGCCGCGTCGCGCAATGGGTGACCTTCTGGGTCACGCCGTCCGCTTCGGTGCACCCGGCAGCGTCATGGCGGCAGGCGAGGGCATTGAGACGACGCTGTCGCTCAGATGCGCCTTGCCCGATATGGCGATGGCTGCGGCACTCTCGGCAGCCCATCTAGCCGCCATCCTGTTCCCGCCAACCCTGCGCCGGCTCTATGTCATCCGCGACAACGATCCGGCCGGTGACGGTGCCCGCGACAGCCTGCTCGAGCGCGCGACGGACGCCGGAATCGATGCAATCGTGCTGTCGCCAGCGATGCAAGACTTCAACGAAGACCTCAGCCGCTTCGGACTTGCGGCCTTCCGGGCCTCGATTGCAGACCAGCTCATGCGCAAAGATCGCATCCGATATCTGACACAGGCGGCATGAGCCGGGAGGGGAAGCGCGCGGCGCACGGTGCCGGTGCGGCGCATGGATGAGTGACCCGCCGGCAGAGACCCGAGACCCGGCCTTCGAGAGGGCGATCGGCCCACGAACTGGCCGGCCAGGCAATGGCGGCGGCCGACTATTTTCCGGCGCGCGCGACTGGTCGCGAATGGCAGCGATCGGGCGCGACGCCTTTCCATCGCGAGGCAAAATAGTCGGCCGCCGCCATCCTCCGCTGCGCTCCGGCCCTCCGCATCGCTGCGGGTGTCGGACCGTCCTGCCCGTGGGCTCTCGTCGCCATGAAGGCCGCGAGGGTCGCGGTCAAACCGACGGGAGCATCCCCATGAGAGAGCACGACGACACTGAACCGCACCACGCCGCTTCTGCGACCGATCACATCCTCACCGAACTCCAGCTCTATGGCTGGCGACCATTTGCGGACGAGCCCGATCCGCGACCGCTCCCCGGTGGCGACCAAGTGGCCGGAGCCGTGGCCGACATCTTTGACGCCCTCATCGTCACCCTGGCTGACACGCGCCTCGAACCCGACCTCGATGACTTGCTCTGGTCCCTCACCAATGTCTTCCACCGAGCTGTACAACGGATCGAGCGGCAACTGGAAGACAACGAGCAGGCCCAGCGCTGTCTGCAGCGCGAACAGGATGGCAGCGAGATCAAGGCGGTTGAACTCGAGACACTCACCGCCCAGGGCCAGACCATGATCGAACGGCGGGGCGCCTTCGAGCTCATGCGTGACCAGGCCGCCGAACACTACGATCAGTACACCGGTTCTGCCTGGCGACCGCGCACGGGGTCGATGGTAAACCACCACCATCTCACCGCCGCAATGATCGATAGCCGCGACTTCCTCGCGGCCAGGCGGCGCGCGGAAACCGAGGTCATGTTGCCGGCCGGCCCCAAGATCGCCTTCTCCGGCGGCGATACCGCCGATCACGAGATGATCTGGGCAAAGCTCGACCAAATCCGCGCCAAGCACCCCGACATGGTGCTGATGCACGGCGGATCACGCAAAGGCGCTGAAAAGATCGCCGCCCGCTGGGCCGATCATCGCAAGGTGCCGCAGGTCGCCTTCAAGCCCGACTGGAGCAGACACGCCAAGGCCGCTCCCTTTAAGCGCAACGACCAGATGTTGGCGGTCATGCCGATCGGCGTCATCATCTTTCCCGGCACCGGCATTCAGGAGAACCTCGCCGACAAGGCCCGCAAGCTCGGCATCCGGTCTATCGATTAGGCGGCTCGTGAGCGCCCCCTTTGACCCTAGATCTTAGTCCAGGTTGGTCACCGCTATTCCACAATCTCACCGATGTGGAGGTATGTCTTTCACGACGCGAACGGCGGCTTCGCGCCTCATGACAGTCGGTTCCCCGGTTCAGTCCATTCACCAAAAGCGGGCGTCGCCAAACGGCCAGCCCTCAGGCTGTTATGTTCGCGGCAAATGCTCAGCTGGGCCGAATGGATAGGCGCGACGATACCAGGCAAAATTCTGGGCACTCCGCCGGACTGTCACGAGTCCTCGAAGCGCAGGCCGATCTTTCCCGCTGCATGTTCCTGCACGCGTTCGGAAACGCAGATCCTGCCAGGCTCGGCGATCCTCTCCAGACGCGCGGCGATGTTGACCCCCGCGCCCAAGACGTGACCGTCCTGTTCGATGATGTCGCCGACGATCTTGCCGCGATGCGTGGCAATACAGGGATCGAGGTGGTCACGTTGATGGCTGTTCAAGCGCTCGAGGGCACCTTCTTCGTCAGCGCCCATCAGTTGACTGTACCCGGCGAGGTCAGCCGCAAGGATCGCCGAGAGCTTGCGCTCGACCCGACCGATTTCCATCCAGTCCCTCTGCAAGGCGTCAGGATCATATTTGCCCAGGTCAAGCGATCCAAGTCCGCTCTTCCGGTTTTCTTTGGGATCGCGTCAACCATGTCGGGCGCACCCGTTCGTACGGAGCAACTGGCGCTCCGCACGAGGGACAGGGCAACTCACTGGTGACTGGGTGCGTGCCTGACGAAGCTCTTCGTTTCGGCTGAGATAAATGCTCTCACTTACGGAACATCGCAGGTTCGTCGAAGTTGGAAAGCTACGGAGGACGTGCACATGAACAGTGTCATCTATCTTATCGGCCTTATCGTTGTCGTGCTCGCGGTCCTCTCCTTCCTCGGTTTTCACTAGGTGGCCTCATGCAGCATGAGAACGATCAGGGCGGACAGCCCACCGATTTCGACAAGGCGAAAAGCGACGTCTCCGACAGACTTCGCCAGAAAATGAGCGTGCCAGCGAGTTGCTTCACGACGCGCGGGACGAGGTGACCCGTAAGGCTGGCGACTATGCATCTGAAGCCACGCAGGTCATCTCCGACAAGGCGGAGGAGGCGCAGCGCGACATCGGATCGAGCTTGGCGGCGTTGGGTGGTGCACTGCGAGCCGCCAGCGATCACCTTGCCAGCAACGATGAAAGGAACGCATCGAAGTTCGCTTTGGATGCTGCCAGTGGCCTTGAGCGGCTTTCATCGTCCTTGAAACAGAAGCCCTTTAGCCAAGTCCTTGATGACGTGCAGTCCTTCGGCCGGCAAAATCCCGGTGTCCTGCTTGCGGGATCGGTGTTGGCCGGATTGGCTCTCGGGCGGTTCATCAAGGCTTCTCCGCCGGC
>NZ_JAMYQD010000042.1:0-17294 GCF_040320665.1 Mesorhizobium sp. M0626
CCGGCGGGGGGGGGGCGCCCCCCTCCCGGGGGGGGGGGTGGCCCCCCCCCCCCCCCCCCCCCCCGGGCGGGGCCCCCCCCCCCGACCCTCCCCACAAGGGGGAGGGTGAAGACCCCACCATCTGCCTCGCCTTGTCGATCGCCATGTACTCGAGCTGACCGCCGCCGATCGTGCCAAAAATCGCCGCCTGCGATACGAGCATGAAGGCGCCCTTCTCGCGCGGAGTCGAGCCTTTGGTGCCGGCCACTTCGACCAGAGCAAGCCGGCCGGCGCTGGCGAGAAAAGCTCTGAGGCTTTGCACTTTCGACTTCATATTTCGCATTCCCGTACGGGAAATATAGGGTTTTTCAGTCTGAATTGCACGTTTTGCCAGAATCCAGGTCCGAGTCAGGCGCTATTCTTGGCTTCACCCTTCAGCCGTTCGATCGCCATCAGCACCCGTTCTGGTGTTGCAGGAGCGTCGAGACGCGGACAGACCTTATGATCGGCCACACTTGCCACCGCGTCCGACAGCGCATGCAGCACAGACATGCCGAGCGGGAAGGGCGGTTCGCCGACCGCCTTGGAACGGTGCACCGTCGGCTCGTTGGCCTCCGGCCAGTCGGCCAGCGTGACGTTGAATATCTTCGGCCGGTCGGACGCGAGCGGGATCTTATAGGTCGACGGCGCATGCGTGCGCAGCCGGCCCTTGTCGTCCCACCACAGCTCCTCCGTCGTCAGCCAGCCCATGCCCTGGATGAAGCCGCCCTCGATCTGGCCGAGATCGATGGCGCGGTTCAGCGAGCGGCCGGTTTCATGCAATATGTCGGTGCGCTCGACGACATATTCGCCGGTCAGCGTGTCGACCGAGACTTCCGAGCACGAGGCGCCATAGGCGAAATAATAGAACGGACGGCCCTCGCCCTTGTCACGGTTCCAGTGGATTTTCGGCGTCTTGTAAAAACCCGCCGCCGACAGTTGGATGCGGGCCATATAGGCCTGCTTGACAAGGTCGGTGAAGGCGATCTCCTGGTTGCCGATGCGCACCCGGTTGGGCAGGAAAAGCACCTGCTCGCGCGGCACCTGGTATTTTTCGGCGGCGAAGTCGGTCAGCCGTTCCTTGATCTGGCGGGCGCCGTTCTGCGCCGCCATGCCGTTGAGGTCGGTGCCGGACGACGCCGCGGTGGCCGAAGTGTTGGGCACCTTGCCGGTGGTCGTCGCGGTGATCTTGACCTGGTCGAGGTCGATCTGGAACTCTTCCGCCACCACCTGCGCCACCTTGACGTAGAGGCCTTGCCCCATCTCGGTGCCGCCGTGATTCAGATGCACCGAACCGTCGGTGTAGACATGCACCAGCGCGCCGGCCTGGTTGTAGTGGGTGGCCGTGAAAGAGATGCCGAATTTGACCGGCGTCAGCGCCAGGCCGCGCTTGATGAAGCGGCTGTTGGCGTTGAAGGCCTGGATGATGCGGCGGCGCCCCGCATAGTCGGCGCTCGCCTCCAGCTCGGCGACGATGCGGTGGATGATGTTGTCCTCGACCGTCTGGTGATAGGGCGTGACGTTGCGGCCCCCGTCTTTATCACCACTGGTGCCATAAAAATTCTGCTTGCGGATTTCGAGCGGGTCCTTGCCGACGGCAAAGGCAACCTCGTCGATGACGCGTTCGGCGCCGACCATGCCTTGCGGGCCGCCGAAGCCGCGAAACGCCGTGTTCGACACGGTGTTGGTGTAAAGCGGTGCCGATTGCGCATGCACCGCCGGCCAGAAATAGGTGTTGTCGCAATGGAACAGCGCGCGGTCGGTGACCGGGCCGGACAGGTCCGATGAAAAGCCGCAACGCGCCGCGAACATGAAGTCGACGCCAAGAATGTTGCCGTCGTCGTCGAAACCTACTTCGTAGTCGACGAGGAAGTCATGGCGCTTGCCGGTGGCGATCATGTCGTCGTCGCGGTCGGGCCGGATTTTTACCGCGCGATGGTGTTTCTTGGCGGCGATCGCCGCCAATGCCGCAAACTGGTTGCCTTGCGTCTCCTTCCCGCCGAAGCCGCCACCCATGCGGCGGATTTCCACTGTGATGGCGTTGCTCGGCACGCCCAGCGCATGGCTGACCATATGCTGGACTTCGCTCGGATGCTGGGTCGAGGAATAGATGGTGACGTCCTGGTCCTCGCCAGGAATGGCCACTGCGATATGGCCTTCGAGATAGAAATGCTCCTGGCCGCCGATGCGCATCTTGCCCTTCAGCCGGCGCGGTGCCGCCTTGATCGCGGCAGCGGCATCGCCACGCTTCAGCGTGAGCGGCGGCGTGACCAGCTTGTCATTGCGGGGGTCGAGGTCGCCAATGTCGGTGACGAAAGGCAATGGACTGTATTCGACCTTGGCCAGCCGGGTGGCGCGGCGCGCCTGTTCGCGCGTCTTGGCAATAACGCAGAAGATCGGCTGACCATAAAACTGCACCTTGTCGTCGGCCAGCACCGGCTCGTCGTGGCGGCCGGTCGGCGAGATGTCATTTTCGCCCGGAACGTCCTTGGCCGTCAGCACATCGACGACGCCCGGCGCCGCGCGCACCGCCGACAGATCCATTTTGCTGATCGTCGCATGCGTCGCCGTGGACAGGCCGAGGCAGCCATGCAGCATGCCCGCCGGTTCCGGCATATCGTCGATATAGACCGCGCTCCCGCTGACATGCTTGTGCGCGGAATCGTGGCGCTGGTCGGCGGCGACGCCACCGGAAATCTTCTGCGCCTTGAGATCTGGAGAGGCGTGCTTGTTCATCAGGCCGCCTCGTTGCGTGACACCTGGAACGGCGCCTTGCTGCCGTTGGTTTCGGCAAAAAAGCGCAGCAGCAGGTTCCTGGCCGCCAGCGCCCGGTATTCGGCCGATGCCCGCATATCGGTCAGCGGGGTGAAATCGCCGGCATATTCAGCCATGGCCGCTTCCACCGTTGTCTCCGTCCACGGCTTGCCGAGCAGCGCTTTTTCGACACCGAAAGCCCGCTTCGGGGTGGCCGCCATGCCGCCATAGGCGATGCATATATCGGCCACGGTTCCGTCCTTGGCCAAGTCGAGGAAAAAGGCGCCAAGGGCTGCCGTGATGTCCTCGTCGCGGCGCTTGGTGATCTTGTAGACGGCAAACTTCGTGCCCTTGGCCGGCACGGGAACGTGCACGGCCTCGACGAATTCGCCTGGCTGCCGGTCCTGCTTGCCATAGGCGATGAAGAAATCCTCGAGCGCGATGGTGCGCCGCTTCTTGCCGCGGCGCAGCGTCAGTTGCGCACCAAGCGCGATCAGGGGCGGCGGCGTGTCGCCGATCGGCGAGCCATTGGCGATGTTGCCGCCGATGGTGCCCATGTTTCGTACCTGTTCGCCGCCGATGCGGTCGAACAATGGCCCGAGCGCGGGGATGCGCTTGGCCAGTGTCGCGAAGGCGTCGGTGTAGGTAACGCCGGCTCCGATGGTGATTACGTCATTGTCTTCGGAGATCGCGCACAGCCCCTCGAGATTGCCGATGAAGACTACCGGTGAGATGTCGCGCATGTGCTTGGTGACCCACAGGCCGACGTCGGTCGAGCCGGCGACAACAGTGGCGTCGGGTTCCTTGTCCAGTACAGCGGCGAAATCGTCGACGTCAGCCGGCACAACCAGCCGCTGCTTGCCGGCGCCGATTTCGACGCGGGCACCGTCATGCATAGCCTCGAGCTTGGCGGTGATCGCCTTGCGCTCGGCCGCCAGCGGATCCTTCGCCGCCTTGCCGTAGCTGGAGATGGCACGCGCGGCGCGCATGATTGCCTCATAGCCGGTGCAGCGGCAAAGATTGCCTTGCAAGGCCTTCTCGATCGCCGCATTCGACGGGTCCGGCGACTTCATCCACAGGCCGTAGAGCGACATGACGAAGCCCGGCGTGCAGAAGCCGCATTGCGAAGCGTGGAAATCGACCATCGCCTGCTGCACCGGATGCAATTGGCCAGGCGCGCCGCGCAGATGCTCGACGGTGACGACATGGGTGCCGTCGAGCGAACCGAGGAAACGGATGCAGGCGTTGACGCTTTCATAAACCAGCTTGCCGGCGGACAATTTTCCGACCAGGACCGTGCAGGCGCCGCAATCGCCCTCGGCGCAGCCTTCCTTGGTGCCGCGCAGCGAGCGGTCGAGCCGCAGCCAGTCGAGCAAGGTCGCGTCGGGCGCCACCGACGACAGCGCGACATCCCTGCCATTGAGGATGAAGCGGATCTCGTTGCGTAGTGTGATCTTGGCCATGCGTCAGCTCCCCCTGTAGGTCGAGTAGCCGTAAGGAGAGATAAGCAACGGCACGTGATAATGCACGGATTCCGCCATGCCGAAGCGGATCGGCACACTGTCGAGGAAGGCCGGTTCCGGCAGTTTGGTGCCCTGGCCGCGTAGATAGTCACCGGCGGCGAACACCAGTTCGTATTCGCCGAGGCGAAATTCCGCTCCTGCCAGCAGCGGCGCATCGCAGCGGCCGTCGGCATTTGTGACGATGGTCTTCAAATGTATCCGCGCGTCGCTCTCAAGATGATAAAGCGCGATCGACAGGCCCGCCGCCGGCTTGCCGGTCGCGGTGTCGAGCACATGCGTCGTCAGACGTCCGCCATCGGCTCTCGACGTTTCTGCCACTGGCGCCTCCCATTTCCGATACAGCCGAACAAAGCAGTGAATTGTGCGCCAATTAAAGGCGATGCATAAGTCCCGGTCGAGCGGAGTGGCACAAAAACACTTTCAAAAATTTCGGGGGAATGCGCGAGCAACCCTTTCGACTATCCTGATCACAACTTCCGGCAGCGTCCGGCGGGGAGGGGCAATGCGTTACTCTAGAGACATGCGCGGCTACGGAGCCAATCCGCCGGATCCGAAATGGCCGGGCGGTGCGCATGTGGCCGTCCAATTCGTCGTCAACTACGAGGAAGGCGGCGAGAACTGCGTGCTGCACGGCGACAAGGCCTCGGAAGCCTTTCTGTCGGAAATCGTCGGCGCCGCGCCCTGGGTCGGCCAGCGCCACTGGAACATGGAATCGATCTACGAATATGGCGCGCGGGCAGGCTTCTGGCGGCTGCTGCGCCTGTTCAGCGAGGCGCAAGTGCCGGTGACCTGCTACGGGGTCGCCTCAGCACTGGCCCGGTCGCCCGACCAGGTGGCGGCGATGCAGGAGGCCGGCTGGGAAATGGCCTCGCACGGCCTGAAATGGATCGACTACCGCGACCACAGCGCCGAGGACGAGCGCCGCGACCTCGAAGCGGCGATCAAGCTGCACTACGAGGTGACGGGCCAACGGCCGACCGGCTGGTACACCGGCCGCACCTCGGTCAATACGGTGCGGCTGGTCGCCGAGGAGGGCGGCTTCGACTACGTCTCCGACACCTATGACGACGAACTGCCCTACTGGTTCGAGCACAGCGGCGGCGCGCAACTCGTCATCCCCTACACGCTCGATGCCAACGACATGCGTTTCGCCACGCCGCAGGGATTCAATTCCGGCGACCAGTTCTTCGCCTATTTGAAGGACAGTTTCGACACGCTCTATGCCGAGGGCAAAGCGGGCCGGCCGCGGATGATGAATATCGGCCTGCATTGCCGCCTCGTCGGACGTCCTGGTCGGGTGGCGGCGCTGAAGCGCTTCGTCGACTATGTCAGATCGCACGACAAGGTCTGGCTGGCACGGCGCATCGATATCGCCAGGCACTGGCAGGAGAACCACCCCTACCAGCCGGCGGCGCTCAAGCCGTCGAAGATGGCGTTCGAGACCTTCGTCGACACTTTCGGCGGCGTGTTCGAACATTCGCCCTGGATCGCCGAACGTGCCTATGAGCTGGAGCTTGGGCCGGCGCATGACAGCGCCGGCGGCCTGCACAATGCGCTCTGCCGCGTCTTCCGCGCCGCCAGCGAAACCGAGCGGATCGGCGTCCTCAACGCCCATCCCGATCTCGCTGGCAAACTGGCCAAAGCGAGACGCCTCACTGCGGAATCCACACGCGAGCAGGCCTCCGCCGGCCTCGACGCGCTGACCGACAAGGAGCGCGAGCTGTTTTCCAAGCTCAACGCCGCTTACGTCACCACCTTCGGCTTTCCCTTCATCATCGCGGTGCGGGGCAAGACCAAGGAGGAGATCCTCGCCGAGTTCGAGGCGCGCATCGGCAACAGCCGTGGCGTAGAACTCGATACCGCCTGCAAACAGGTCGAGCGCATCGCGCTGCTCCGCCTGAAAGACATGCTCCCGCTCTAATGAAATGACTGAGGGGTCAGGACCCAATGGATATGATCAAGACTGACCAGAAAACCTATTACGCGCCGCATGGCGGCCATCCCGGCCAAAATGAGCTTTTGACCGGCCGCGCCGTCTTCACCGAGGCCTATGCCGTCATACCGAAGGGAGTGATGCAGGACATCGTCACCAGCCCACTGCCGTTCTGGGACGAGACCAGGGCCTGGATCATCGCCAGGCCGCTTTCGGGTTTCGCCGAGACATTTTCGCAGTACATCGTCGAGGTCCTGCCCGGCGGCGGCAGCGACCGGCCCGAGCCGGACGCCGGCGCCGAGGGCGTGCTGTTCGTGGTCGAGGGCGAGTTGACCGTTTCGCTGGCCGGCAAGAAGCACGTGCTTCAAGCCGGCGGTTTTGCCTTCCTGCCGCCGGCCAGCGGCTGGACGGTGCGCAACGAAGGTCGCGACGCCGTACGCTTCCACTGGATCAGGAAGGCCTATGAGGCCGTCGACGGCATCGACGCGCCGGAAGCCCTGTTCAGCAGTGACCAGCAAGTGGCGCCGACGCCGATGCCCGGCACCGAGGGCCGCTGGGCGACGACCCGTTTCGTCGATCCGGCCGACATGCGCCACGACATGCATGTCACCATCGTCACGCTCGAGCCCGGCGCCGTCATCCCGTTTGCCGAGACGCATGTCATGGAGCACGGGCTCTATGTCTTGGAAGGCAAGGCGGTCTACCGCCTCAACCAGGACTGGGTCGAGGTCGAGGCCGGCGACTTCATGTGGCTGCGCGCCTTCTGCCCGCAGGCCTGCTACGCGGGCGGCCCAGGCAAATTCCGCTATCTCCTTTACAAGGACGTCAACCGGCACGCCAAGCTCGGCGGGGCGGGCATTGGCGGTCGCGCGCGGTGACCCGCATCACAGCGCGGCCGCTGACCCGCGAAAGCTTTGCCGGCTTCGGCGATGTCATCGACATGGGCGGCGGCAATCACTACCCGATCAATGGCGGCAAGACCGAGCGCTACCACAATCTCGCCACCGCTGAAGCCGCGGGACCGAATGCCCGCGTGCTGATCTCGATGGCGCGCGGCACGCCTTACGACCTGCCGCTGAAGCTGACCATGGTCGAGCGCCATCCCTTAGGCAGCCAGGCGTTCATCCCGCTGTCACCGCGGCCTTTCCTGGTCGTCGTCTGCCATGACGGCAAGGACGGTCCGCGCGAGCCGCATGCCTTCATCACCGCACCGGGGCAAGGCGTCAACTATCCGCGCAATCTCTGGCACGGCGTGCTGACACCACTCGGTGAAGCGCAGGATTTCGTCATCGTCGACCGCGGCGGTGACGGCTCCAACCTCCAAGAGTTCCATTTCTCGCACCCCTACGAAATCCATCTCCCCAACGAGACCTGAGAAATGACCGACATATCGCTGATCGACCGCCTGCTCGATGTCATCGAGCACGACATCGTGCCGAAAACGGCAGAGGGCGTGGCCCATGGGAACAAGCTGTTCGGCGCCGCCATCCTGCGGAAGGGCGACCGCTCGCTGGTGCTGGCCGAAACCAACAACGAGATGGAAAATCCGCTCTGGCATGGCGAGGTGCACTGCCTGAAGCGTTTCTATGAAATGCCGAAAGCCGAGCGCGTCGACACCAAGGACGCCATCTTCATCGCCACGCATGAGCCCTGCTCGCTCTGCCTGTCGGCGATCACCTGGACCGGCTTCGACAATTTCTACTACCTCTTCAGCCACGAGGATTCACGCGACAGCTTTGCGATCCCGCACGATCTGAAAATCCTGAAAGAGGTCTTCACTCTCGATCCCGGCGGCTACAATGCCGAGAACGCTTATTGGAAGAGTTTTTCCATTCGCAGGCTGGTGCGGGCGCTGCCCGAGGCCGAGCGCGGCCGGCTTGAGGCAAGGATCGGCAATATTTCCACCCGCTACGACGAACTGTCCGGCGCTTATCAGGCGCGCAAGTCCGAAAACGACATTCCGCTGAACTGACGCGGATTGCCTAGCCTACCTTCGCGTTTTTCAGCACCTCGTTGATCCTGGCCTGCCAGCCCTTGCCGGTCGCCTTGAATTTACTGATGACATCCTGATCCAGACGGATGGACACGACTTGCTTAGGCTTCTCCACGGCTGGCCGGCCACGAGCACGCCTTATGCTCTCGAAAAGTTCTGGAAACACTTCCGCGAAAGGCCTGGCTTGCGCCAACTGTTCGTCTGTCGTCTCCGCATCGTCGGGATCATCAACAATTTGTCTTTGAATTTCCACTTCCTCCGCATCGGTAAGCGGTCGAACACGCGATTTAGGATTGTTCATATACTGACCTTTCCTTTCGGCTGGCACGGCGCATCGAGATCACCGAATCGCCTCCGAACCAAGCGGCTTGAAAATCACGGCCAGGATGATCTCTCGCCAATCGCCTTGAACCGGTCGGCCTTGGCTGGAAGGACGGTTGAAGTCGCAAAAAAACTCAATATCGAGTTCGGCAAAATCGAGACCCCGGCTGTCCAGGTTCGTCACGCGCTTTGGCTCATCCCAAACGATTTTCAGGCGAAATCCTCATCACGTTGGGTTCAGTTAATAAATGTAATACATTAATTATAATCCTGCAACATCAGGGCAAAACAATCGGGCTACATATCGTGGCGTCGTCGCGGCGACACCGGCCGTCGCCCGTTTGACTTCATGACATGCCCGCTCCATGCGTCACTGACATCCTGGAGCATCGCATGAAAACCATCACCGAATTTCCCCGCAAGGTCGTCGAATTCCCCGATATGGGCATCGTCATGCCGGATGGTTGCCGGCTGTCGGCGCGGGTTTGGATGCCGGAGCACGCCAGCAGCGATCCGGTGCCGGCGATCCTCGAGCACCTGCCCTACCGCAAGCGCGACGGCACCATCTTTCGCGATCAGCTGACGCATCCCTATTTTGCCGGCCACGGCTACGCCTCGATCCGCGTCGACATGCGCGGCAATGGCGATTCCGAAGGTCTGATGGACGACGAATATTCCGAGCAGGAATTGCAGGACGCCTGCGATGTGATTGCCTGGGCGGCAGCACAGCCCTGGTGCAACGGCAGTGTCGGCATGATGGGCATTTCCTGGGGTGGCTTCAACTGCCTGCAGGTGGCGGCCAAGCAGCCGCCGGCGCTGAAGGCGGTGATCAGCCTGTGCTCGACCGTCGACCGCTACGCCGATGACATCCACTACAAGGGCGGCTGCCTTTTGACGGAAAATTTCGGCTGGGCCTCGACCATGTTGTCCTATTCGTCGCGACCGCCGGATCCGCTGATTGCGGGCAACCGCTGGCGCGACCTCTGGCTGACGCGGCTGGAGAACCAGTCTTTCCTTCTGCCGCTCTGGCTCAGCCATCAGCATCGCGACGCCTATTGGAAACGCGGTTCGATCTGCGAGGATTTCTCCGCGGTCAAAGCCGCCGTGCTGTCGATCGGCGGCTGGCATGACGGCTACCGCAACACGATTTCGCATCTGGTCACCAACATCCAGGCGCCGGTGAAGGGCATTGTCGGGCCATGGATCCACAAATACCCGCATTATGCCGAACCCAAACCCGCCATCGGCTTCCTGCAGGAGGCGTTGCGCTGGTGGGACAGCTGGTTGAAGGGCGTCGACACCGGCGTCGAGGCCGACCCGGACTACCGCGCCTATGTCATGGACAGTGTGCGGCCGGCGCGCTGGCACCCGGAGCGGCCGGGCCGTTGGGTGGCCGAACAGGAATGGCCGTCTCCCAACATCAAGGTCGGGGCGATCGAACTCATTGCTGACGGCGTCAGGCCGGCGATCGTGGCGACCCCGCAAAGCTGCGGGCTCGCCGGCGGCGAATATTTTCCCTTCACCTTTGGCCCGGAACTGCCCGGCGACCAGCGCCCGGACGATGCGCTGTCCGTCTGCTTCGATCAGCCTGTGCTTGCCGAGGCACTCGACATCGTCGGCGCGCCGGAGCTTCTCATCCGGGTGTCGTCCGATCGCCCGCAGGCGAACATCGCGGTGCGGCTGTGCGACGTGCACCCCGACGGCGCCTCGGAACTGATCTCCTACGGCGTGCTCAACCTGACGCATCGCGCTTCGCACGAACAGCCGCAAGCGCTGGTGCCGGGCGAAACGGTTTCGGCGCGCGTTATTCTCGACCAGTGCGCCTACCGCGTGCCGGCCGGACACCGCCTGCGCATCGCTGTTTCCAACGCTTACTGGCCGATGATCTGGCCGTCGCCGGAGCCGGTGCGGCTCGACCTTTCAGCGGCGACGCTGAGGCTGCCGCTGCGCCCGCTCGCAAAAAGCGACGAGACTTCATTCCAGTCTCCCGAAGGCGCAACACCCTGGGCAACCGCGACAGTTCGTGCAGCGAATTCCGAGCGTCACGTCGATCGCGATGAGAAGACCGGCATCGTCACGCTCTCGATCACGGATGATTTCGGCGAAGTGCGCGATCTCGCGCATGGACTGGCCAATGGCAGCATTGCCCGCGAGAGCTGGACGATCCACCCCTACGACCCGCTGTCTGCCTCGGGCCGGACGCACTGGACGCAGACCTTGTCGCGAAACGGATGGTCGGTGCGCACCGAGACATCGGCTGAAATGCGCAGCGACGCGCAAAACTTCGTCGTCAGCGCCAGAATCGAAGCCTATGAGGGCGAAACGCTGGTTTTCGAACGCGATTTCGAAGAGACGATCCCGCGCGACCTGCTCTGAGCGTCCACGCGACTGGTCCAGTTGCGACGCACGATTTACGCCACGGCATGTCGCATTCCGTCTTGCTTACCGCTTTGCCTTCCGGTCAATATCCCTTTGGTAACAACAAGCAAAAAACGACCATAAGGTCGAACCAACAGAGTGAGGAACTCAAATGTCCAACGAACTCGAATATCTGAGCCGGCGCGTTGCGTCCGGCAAGCTGAGCCGTCGTGATTTCCTCGGCCGCGCCGCAGCACTCGGCGTCACAGCGCCCTTCGCCAATATGCTGCTTTCCAGTGCGGCTCGCGCGGAAGGCCCGGTCAAGGGCGGCACGCTGAAGGCCGGCCTCGTAGGCGGCGAATCCACGAACAGCCTGGACCCGGCTTTGTTCATGACGCAAGTGCCGTTCGCCTTTGGCAAGATGTGGGGCGAGCTGATCGTCGAGCTGTCCCCGGAAGGCAAACTCGAGAACCGCATCGCCGAAGAGATCGGCTCGTCGGACGACGCCAAGGTGTGGACGCTGAAAATCCGCGACGGCGTCGAATTCCACAACGGCAAGACGGTGACCGCTGAGGATGTGGCGGCAACCCTCGAGCGCCATTCCGATGAAAAATCGAAGTCCGGCGCGCTGGGCTACATGAAAGGCATCGACAGCATCAAGGCCAGTGGCAAGGAAGTCGTCCTGACGCTGAAGGAGGCCAACGCCGACCTTCCCTATCTCCTCAGCGACTACCACCTCATCGTCCAGCCCAACGGCGGCAAGGACAAGGCGGATGCCGGCATCTCGGCAGGACCCTACAAGGTCACCACCAACGAGCCCGGCGTGCGCCATGGCGGCGAGCGCTTCGCCAATTACTGGCAGGCCGACAAGATGGGCCATGCCGACCAGATCGAGATCATCGTCATCAACGACGCGACCGCGCGCACGGCGGCCCTGCAGGGCGGCCAGGTCAACATGATCAACCGCGTCGAGCCGAAGATCGTCGACCTCATCAAGCGCGTACCGGGCGTCACCATCCGCAACCATGCCGGCCCCGGCCACTACGTCTTCATCATGCATTGCAACACCGCGCCCTTCGACAACAGCGACCTGCGCATGGCGCTGAAGCTCGCGATCGACCGCGAAGAGATGCTGAACAAGGTGCTGCGCGGCTACGGCTCGCTCGGCAACGACTTCCCGATCAATTCGTCCTATCCGCTGTTTTCCGAGATCGAGCAGCGCAAATATGATCCCGACAAGGCCAAGTTCCACTACAAGAAGTCGGGCCATGACGGCACCGTGCTGCTGCGCACCTCCGACGTCGCCTTCCCGGGCGCGGTCGACGCCTCGCAGCTCTTCCAGCAGAGCGCGGCCAAGGCCGGCATCAAGATCGAGCTCAAGCGCGAGCCCGGCGACGGCTACTGGAACGAGGTCTGGAACAAGCAGCCCTTCTGCGCCTCCTATTGGGGCGGCCGCTCGACCCAGGACCAGATGTACTCGACCGCCTATCTGTCGACCGCCGACTGGAACGACACCCGTTTCAAGCGTCCGGACTTCGACAAGCTGGTGCTGGCCGCACGCGCCGAACTCGACGAGACCAAGCGCAAGCAGATGTACCACGACATGGCCGTGCTGGTGCGCGACGAGGGCGGCCTGATCCTGCCGATGTTCAATCAGTTCATCGATGCGACAGGCGCCAAGGTCGGCGGCTGGGTAGACGATCCGCATCAGGAGCTGATGAACGGCTACGCGCTGGCGAAGTGCTGGCTCGAAGCCTGAGCCCGGCTTTGCGGATATGTCCTCACCCGTCGTGAAACTTGTGGCCCAGCGCGTTGCGCTGGGCATCGTCCTCTTGCTGGCCGTTTCGGTCCTGATCTTCGCCGGCACCCAGATCCTGCCCGGCGACGTCGCGCAAGCCATTCTCGGACAGTCGGCGACGCCGGAATCGCTCGCCAATCTGCGCGAGCAGCTCGGCCTGAATCAGCCGGCTTACATCAGGTATTTCCATTGGCTAGGCGGTGTGCTCACCGGCGATCTTGGCACGGCGATGTCGAGCGGCCAGGATATTGCCACGTCGATCAAGGGGCGGCTGTGGAACACGCTGTTCCTCGCCTTCTGGGCTGCGATCGTGGCCGTGCCGCTGGCCATCATCCTCGGCCTGATCGCCGTGCGTTACCGCAATGGCTGGGTCGACAAGCTGATCTCCGGCCTGGCGCTCGCCTCGACATCTTTCCCGGAATTCTTCATCGGCTATGTGCTCGTCTATTTCTTTGCCGTGAAGTATCAATGGTTCCCGGCCATTTCCACGGTCTATGACGGCATGCCGTTCGGTGAGCGCATGCAGGCGATCGCGTTGCCAGCCACCGCGCTGACGCTGGTTGTGCTGGCGCATATGATGCGTATGACCCGCGCGGCCATCCTCAACGTCATGCAGTCGGCCTATGTCGAGACGGCAGAACTGAAAGGCCTGTCGGCCTTCAACGTCATCCGCAAGCATGCTTTCCCCAATGCCATAGCGCCGATCATCAACGTCGTCATGCTCAACCTCGCCTACCTCATCGTCGGCGTCGTCGTGGTCGAGGTGATCTTCGTCTATCCCGGCATGGGACAATATCTGGTCGACCACGTCACCAAGCGCGACGTGCCGGTGGTGCAGGCGGTCGGCCTGGTCTTCGCCGCCGTTTATATCAGCCTGAACATCATTGCGGACATCGGGGCGATCGTCGCCAATCCGCGCCTCAGACATCCGAAATAGGCGGCGGGCATGCTCGACATCAAACGCATCCCCATCCCCGCGCTGATCGGCATCGTGCTGACGGCTATGTTCGTGTTGGCGGCAGTTTTCGCACCGTTGATCGCACCGTACGGCAATGCCGAAATCGTCGGCGATGTCTGGGAACCGATGACGGCGGCACATTTGCTGGGCACCGACAATCTCGGTCGCGATCTTCTGTCGCGCATGATCTACGGCGCTCGCATCACGCTGTTCATCGCGGTGCTGGCCACCGCGCTGTCATTCTCGCTCGGCGCCATCCTCGGCTTTTCGGCGGCGGTGTTCGGCGGCTGGTTCGACACGCTTCTGTCGCGCCTTGTCGATCTGCTGATGTCGATCCCGACCCTGATCATGGCGCTCGTCGTGCTTTCGGTGCTGCCGACCAATCTGGTGACGCTGATCCTGGTGATGGGCGTCCTCGACTCGACCCGCGTCTACCGGCTGTCGCGCGCGGTGGCCGTCGACATCAACGTCATGGACTATGTCGAGGCCGCCAAGCTGCGGGGCGAAGGCAGCGGCTGGATCATCTTCCGCGAGATCCTGCCCAACGCGCTTTCGCCGCTAGTCTCGGAACTTGGCCTGCGCTTCATCTACGCGGTGCTGTTCTTGTCGACGCTCTCCTTTCTCGGGCTTGGCGTGCAACCGCCGGATGCCGACTGGGGCGGCATGGTCAAGGAGAACAAGGACGGCATCGTCTTCGGTATCGGGGCGGCACTCATTCCCGCCGCGGCGATCGCAGCACTGGCGATTTCGGTCAATCTGGTCGCCGACTGGGTGCTCAACCGCACGACAAGCCTGAAGGGAGGACGCGGGTGATGGCTGACACAAAAGCAAAGCCCGGCCTGCTGCTCGATATCCGCAATCTGCGCATCGAAGCGACAGTGTTTCCGCCCGGCGAGGCGCCGAAGAACATCGTTTTGGTCCACGATGTCTCGCTGACGCTGGAAAAGGGCAAGGTGCTCGGCCTGATCGGCGAGTCCGGCGCCGGCAAGTCGACCATCGGCCTGTCGTCGATGGGCTATGGCCGTGGCGGCGTGCGCATCACCGGCGGAGAGGTGCTGCTCAACGGCCGCGATATCCTCAAGGGCGGCAAGGAAGGTTTCCGCAAATTGCGCGGCCGCGAGGTCTGCTATGTCGCGCAGTCGGCGGCCGCGGCCTTCAATCCGGCGCACAAGCTGATGGACCAGGTGGTGGAAGCAACGCTGCTGCACGGCACGGCGACACGCGCCGAGGCCGAGAAACGTGCCGTGGCGTTGTTCAAGAAGCTCAGCCTGCCAAACCCCGAAATCATCGGCGAACGGTTCCCGCACCAGGTCTCCGGCGGTCAGTTGCAGCGGGTGATGACGGCTATGGCGCTGTGTTCGGAACCCGACCTGATCGTCTTCGACGAGCCGACCACGGCGCTCGACGTGACGACGCAGATCGACGTGCTGGCGGCGATCAAGGACGCCATCCGCGACACCCATGTCGCGGCGCTGTACATTACCCACGATCTTGCCGTCGTCGCCCAGGTCTCGGACGAGATCATGGTGCTGCGCCATGGCAGGCTGGTCGAATGGGGCGGCACTCGCCAGATCATCAAGGAGCCGCGCCAGGAATACACCAATGCGCTGGTCTCGGTGCATGAGATCGAGCATGCCGAGCAGAAGCCCGGCGCCGCGCCGTTCCTGTCGGTCAAGAACGTCACCGCCGCTTACGGCGGCAGCCACGTCAAGGTGCTGAAGAACGTCTCGGTCGACATCTTTCCGGGACAGACGCTGGCTGTCGTCGGTGAATCCGGCTCCGGCAAGTCGACGCTGGCGCGCGCCATCACCGGGCTGTTGCCGCCGGAAGAAGGCACCGTCACCTTCGACGGCAGGCCGCTCGCCAACAGGCTTGCCGACCGGCCGAAGGAGGATCTGCGGCAATTGCAGATGATCTACCAGATGGCCGACGTGGCGATGAACCCGCGCCAGACCGTCGGCACCATCATCGGCCGGCCGCTGGAATTCTACTTCGGCATACGCGGTCGCGAGCGCGACAAGCGCGTCGCCGAACTGCTCGACGAGATCGAGATGGGCAAGGGCTTTCTCGATCGTTATCCGGCCGAACTCTCCGGCGGCCAGAAACAGCGCGTCTGTATCGCCCGCTCGCTCGCTGCCAAGCCCAAGCTGATCATCTGCGACGAGGTGACATCGGCGCTCGACCCGCTGGTGGCCAACGGCATTCTCAAGCTGCTGCTCAACCTGCAGCAGCACGAGAAGGTCGCCTACCTCTTCATCACCCACGATCTGGCGACGGTGAAGTCGATCGCCGATTCGATCGCGGTGATGTACCGCGGCGAGGTGGTGCGCTACGGCGCCAAGAGCAAGGTGCTGACGCCGCCCTTCGACGCCTATACCGACCTGCTGCTGTCGTCCGTTCCCGAGATGGAGATCGGCTGGCTGGAAAAGGCGATCAAGGGACGGCGCATGGCGAGCGCGGGGAATTAGTAGGGAATTCGCGGCCTTTGTCGCGAAAACTTCCTTCAACGGCAAAAGCTTTCCGGAGCCGCCCATGGCGCTCAAGACCAAACTGCTGCTCATCATTCTCGATGGCGTGCCCTACCGGAACTGGCGCCGGCTGATGGGCAATCTCGAAGGCTGGGTGCAATCGGGCGAGGCGCAGGTGTGGAAGATGCGCTCGGTGCTGCCGTCGACCTCGGCCTGCTGCTATGCCTCGATCCACACCGGCGTTTCGCCGCAGGAGCACGGCATCCTATCCAACGAGAACCGTTTTCTCGTCAACAAGCCGGATATTTTCTCCGACGTCAGCAAGGCCGGCGGCAAGACCGGCGCGGTGACGCATTCCTACTGGTCGGAATTCTTTCGTTCCTATCCGTTCGATCTGGTCGAGGACATGGAGTATGACGAGCCCAACGGACCGATCGCGCATGGCCGCTTCCACACCATGACCGGCTACAATGCCCGCAACCAGATGACGCCGAGCGATGTCGACCTGTTTGCGACGCTGACCATGCTGACCCGACGCCATGCCATCGACTACGGTATCCTGCACACCTGCACTCTGGATTCGATGGGGCATCGCTTCGGCCATGACTGCCACGAAATGGACCATGCCTGCTATGCGATGGACGGCATGCTGGCAGCCTTCCTGCCGGGCTGGCGGCAGGCCGGTTACGAGGTGATCGTAACCGCCGACCACGGCCAGACAGACCGCGGCCATCATGGCGGCCGTGACGATGAAATGCAGGATTTCGCGCTGTATTATTTCGGAGCCGGCAAAGGGCCGGATCCGGACACGCTGCTTGATCAGCTGCAACTGGCGCCGACGGTGCTGAAGCGGCTGGGTGTGCCGGTGCCGGAGACCATGAAGGCTAAGCCGTTTTTGGGGTGACGGAGGTCGTCGCTGAGCCGCCGTTCGCTACCCCCTCTCCCCGTCACTATACGGGGAGAGGGTAAGGGTGAGGGGCAGCGCTAACATCAAAATAAATACCCCAACGCCGGCGCCGCCCCTCATCCGCCTGCCGGCACCTTCTCCCCGTATAGTGACGGGGAGAAGGGAGACGTGTCCGAACCGGATAGATAGGTAACAGAATGGACCGATAGCATGGGTGACAGTTTTCTTGTCCGCCGGAGGACCGGCGATGGTTTGGCGAGAGA
>NZ_JAMYQD010000043.1:0-13865 GCF_040320665.1 Mesorhizobium sp. M0626
TTGGCATTTGCTTCCTCCTTCATTTCTGGATCGGCATGACGGCACTTATCGGGGCGGTCGGTCTCACATCTCTGACACTCCTTGCCAACACTCTCACGCAAGGGCCGATAAGCGATACCGTTGCCCACAACATGGCACGCAATGGTCTGCTGCAAGCAGCGCGTTGCAATGCCGACTTGCGCCTGCAGGTGCAATCGGCCATTCTTACCGTCGGTGCGTACCTTGTCGTCAGGCAGGAGGCTACGGCCGGGGTCATGATTGTCAGTTCGATCATGATGGGGCGTGCGCTGGCTCCGGTCGATCTGGCCATTTCAAGCTGGAAACCCTTCCTCATGGCGCGCCAGAGTTGGGCGCGGCTGGAGGACCTCTTGGAAAAGGTTCCTGAAACCGCTCCTGTTGTGCCTATGCCTGCACCTGAACGCGAACTGCGCCTCGAAAGCGTGACAATTGTTCCGCCCGGCGAAAGCAAGCCGACCGTGACCGGCATTGCGTTTGCCATTCAGGCGGGAAGCGCACTCGGGGTCATCGGTCCATCGGGCTCGGGCAAGTCGACACTCTCGCGCGCCATCGTCGGCGCATGGACGCCGGTCGCCGGGAAGGTTCGCATCGACAGCGCAAGCCTCGATCAATGGGACCGGGAAGCACTAGGCCGTCATATCGGCTATCTGCCGCAAGGTGTTGAACTGTTCGACGGCACCATTGCCGAAAACATTGCTCGTTTTGAACATGATCCTGACCCTGAGGCTATTGTCGCCGCGGCGAAAGCAGCGGGCACGCACGAACTGATCCTCCGATTTGAGCACGGATACGAAACTCCGATTGGTGAGGTCGGATCGGCACTTTCCGCCGGGCAGCGCCAGCTTATCGGTCTTGCCCGTGCCCTTTATCGAGACCCTTTCCTTGTCGTGCTGGATGAACCCAATATCCATCTCGACGCGGAAGGCGAAGCTGCAGTCGCTAAGGCGATCGCCTCTGTGCGCGAGCGCAAGGGCATTGCGGTTGTTGTCTGCCATCAGCCGAGCGTCATCCGCGCCGTGGATTTGGTGTTGGTGATGGAAGGTGGACGGCAGCGATCATTCGGTGCGCCTTCCAAAGTCCTGAAGGCCATCGAGTCTACACAGGATAACGTGGCAGAGCGCGCTGACATGGAGGATACCGGTGTCCGGCATTGATCAGAACAATGACGTTTCAAGCTCCATTCGCCGCCACCTGGTGGCGGGCTTTCTGGCGAGCGTGATCTTTGTGGGAGGAGCCGGAGCCTGGGCGAACTTCACGAATCTCTCCGGTGCGGTTGTAGCGTCCGGACACTTTGTCGTCGTTTCCTATGTCAAGAAGGTGCAGCACCCGACTGGCGGGGTGGTGGGAGAAATCCTGGTGCGCGAAGGCGATAAGGTAAAAGCCGGCGACATCCTCATGCGGCTCGATGCCACCCAGGCGCGCGCTAATCTCGCCATAGTCACCAAGCGGCTCGATGAGCTGGCCGCCTACCTAGCTCGACTCGATGCTGAGCGTGACGATCTCGCGGAAATCCCCTTCCCGGACTGGCTACTCGCCCGAAGAGATGTTCCGGACGTAGCTTCGGCAATAGATAGCGAGACGTTGCTGTTCGAATTCCGCAGGCAATCCCGCGACGGGAAGCAGGCGCAATTGGCGGAACGCATTACTCAATATCACCACGAGATCGAAGGACTCAAGGCGCAGGAAATTGCCTGTGAAAAAATGATCGAGGTTCTCCAAAAGGAAATTGCTGTTCTAAGTGGGCTGCGCAACCAAGGCATTGTCTCGGACCAACGGTTGAACAGCCTGAAGATCCAGGTTGCCACTTTCGGTGGCGAACGCGGTGAGAAGATCGCAGATCAGGCACAGACGGCAGCCCGCATAGCCGAAACGCGCCTGCAGATCCCGCAGATCGATCAGGATTTCAAGTCGGAAGTGGGCCAGGAGCTCAGAGAGGTTCAGGCGCAGGTCGGGGAGTATGTTGAGCGCAAGGTGGCGGTTGAACAGGAACTGCGGCGGATCGATATCGTCGCGCCGCAGTCAGGCACCATTCAACAACTCGCAATTCATACGGTCGGCGGAGTGATCACGCCCGCCGATCCGATCATGCTAATCGTGCCGGAAGGCGACGATCTTGCGCTTGAAGTACGAATCACCCCGAAGGACATCGACCAAATCCAGCTTGGTCACAAGGCCGTGCTGCGGATGTCAGCCTTCAATCTGAGAACCACGCCGATATTGAACGGATATGTCAGCCGGATCGCAGCCGATCTGGCGACGGATGAAAAAAACGGCATTTCGTACTACCTGGTGCGCCTGTCGGTTCCGCAGGCGGAACTGACGAAGCTCAAGGGCCTGACGCTCGTGCCCGGTATGCCGGCCGAAGCGATGGTCCAGACGGGTGAGCGTACGGCGCTTTCCTATTTCGTGAAGCCGCTGTCGGACCAAATCAGTCGGACATTCCGGGAGGAATGAAATAACCCCACAGGAATCTATTGTTGCTATTTCTGTTGGTTGTCCGCATGCTATGTGCGTGGTAAGATCTGAAAGCACAGACATTTCCTACTTGCCTCTGGGCACCGCTTGTTTCTGTAATATTCAGCTGATGTTGCACCATGTTGCAACTGAGTATCCTTGGTTTCCAACGGTTTTTACTGGTGCGCGGCTGATGGACGCGACATGAAACGCGACATGAAAAACCCGCCACCAGCCGCAGCGGGCTGTTCGTTTCTCTTCTGCGGAATGAAAGTCAGTCAGTGCCGCGTGGCTGACATCGCCTCGAACATATCCCAAGCCGCATCTCGGTTTCGGTGCTTGCCGGGAATGGGGACCCAGCACTGCTTCGCAAAGATCCGAGCTTCTAGATCGTCAGGATGCGTATCGGTCACAAGCGCCGCCCAGTCCCACTTCCGGGCTTCGCGGCGCATCACGTCGACCACAAACCAGCCGGAAGGCGGTCGATCACCTTCGGTCGTTCGCATGGCAGTTTCCTTCTGAACGAAAGATCATTGCCGTTCACTCAGCGGCCTGAAGTCAATGCCGACAGTCTGCAAGACGAGCAGCGCACGCGTGGCTGGCGAGGGCACCGTTTCCCATGTCGGGCTACAACTCTCGGTGATCGTAGCGGGAAATGGTAATGCGCCGCAAGAGTGTTGCAGGGCACGAGGGCTGTTTGGCGGTAGGGGTTGCGCTCGCGAGGGTAGATGTCGCGCATAAGCAGCAGACGTTCGAAGAACAGCCACTCACTGTAGGCTTGCAGCAGTTCCTCCTCGGAGGGCAGAGGCGCCGGTTGCGGCGAGACATGCGCCGCGGCCGCGCCTCTTATGGCCGGAATAGAGGCGATGGCACCGAGCAGGGCGCGGGAAAATCTTCTAAAGGGAAGGCAGCGGCCATAGCTTCGCCGGCCTCCAGAAGAGGGGTGTTAGGCATTTGGGTCTGCATTTGCGATAACGTTTGCACTAATGGTATAAGGCTGCACGTATCGTACAGTCACTTTAATGTAAGGTTTAACTAAAATGACACTTTCGCCATCTCAATGCCGGGCAGCCCGGGCGCTTGTTGGATGGTCGCAGGATCAGCTGGCAGCGGCCTCCCAGGTGGCCAAGACGACCATTGCCAATTTCGAAGCTGGCAAGCGGACGCCATACGACCGCACGTTGGTCGACCTGCAGGCCGCTCTGGAGGCTGCCGGGGTTGAGCTCATTCCGCAGAATGGAGGAGGCGCCGGCGTGAGGCTCGCAAAGCCGTAGCCGGGCCGGCGCTTGCGTTCGCGCTCAACCGACGCGAAGCTGCCTTTTGAGGAACGGGAGGGCATACGTATGGCAATCAGATATCGGGCGACGACAACGATCCGGCTCAACACGGATGGCAAATGGGGTGCTTGGATGTTGATCGTGTCTCCGCTGGTGCAGGCGATTAGCTGGTACTACTATTTTGCGAAGCCGGACTATGGATGGCTCGGCCTTATTGCCCTCACCAGCGTGACAGTGCCCTGCGGCTTCGTGCTGCTACTGATCGGCCGCGACTATGACAGTATCGTAGACGAGACGAACTGACGCCTCGCCGATGGAGCGGCGCGATGCCCAAGGACAATACGTCTGGCATGCAGCGGGGGGAGGAAGACCTAGGCTGGCGCGTCCCGATGGGCTTTGCCGCGTCGCTCTGGCTGCATTCCTGCATAGAGCGGACGTTCAAAGACCTGGATATCGAGGATGACGCGGTGGCGCGCTGGCGGCCCTTCAATGGCAAGCAGTCCATCGTGATCGACCCCCATCGTTCGTTCGGTCAGCCGATCGCCTCCAAATATGGCGTCCCGACCGTGGCGCTTGCGCAAGCTGTAGAAGCCGAAGGATTTGTGGAAAAGGTGGCGCGCCTTTTCGATGTCTCAGCTACCGCTGTTAGAGACGCCATGAAATTCGAAGAGAGCCTTCAGAGTGCCGCGTGAAAGCCCTGGTCGACGAAAACCTGTCGCCCGCTCTCGCCCGTTCGCTAAATGCCCTGTTCGCCGGGGAGCATGAGATCGTCCATATCAGAGAGAAGTTCGGCCCCGGCGTGAAAGATGTGGCCTGGATCGCCCAGCTGAGCACGGAGGGGGCGTTGGATCGTCATCTCTGGCGATCGACGCATTACCCGGAACTCGCGGGCGGCGCGATGTTCGAACTTCCAATAAAGAGCACGCGCATCGAGCAACTGAAGGTGTAGTCTAAAGGCAATCGCTACACTTTCGCTTTCCGCCAGCCCGCCCACCACGCTTCCCATTGTGAGCAGAACCAGCGCTCTCCTCGAGCTGGGTTGACGCGCGTAGCAGAGTAATATTCCTGCCCCGGCATATGGTAGATATGCTCGCCGCGCTCGTTAATGTTGCCCTTGATATCGCAGCCCGCCTCGCGGACAGCCGCGTTGCTGGCCGACGAATCGCCGCCATGGTGAACGCGCGGCAGCTCGTGCCGATCGTCGCCGACTGCAAGATAGCCCGCGGAAGTCGCCCCGAGCATCACCAGAACGGCGGCGAGACGATAGCGGAAAAGCGAGCGCCACCAAGGCCGTCGCCTCTGCAACCTCCTGGCATGAACAGAATTGCCCATGATCCCTTCCCCGAGGCGAGAATGCATCGTCTGAAGCCGGGAGTCCAGTATCAGGCCGCAGCGCTGTAGCCCGCTTCCTTGATGCGGCGCCCGCGACGCTCAGGCGCGAGACATGGTCGGCACGACCGCTTCCCTCCTGATGGTGGCGCTTGGCGCCTGGCCCTATCGCTCCCGTGAGAGTAGGCCAGGAGGTCAGGCAGCGTGGCATGTAGGACTATGGTCCGCGTTGCGGCGAACCCCATCAAGCGGAGATCGCCAATGGCCCAGAACCAAACCTTCCGAACAGCTATCTCGGGCTGAAATCCGAGCGCTTTCTGGCGGCAGCCGAAGCGGCTGCAAAAGAGCATCGTCGGGCCGCTTCTGCGATCGATTGCGCTCAGAAGACGGACCCCGTCAACTCCACAATACAAGTATTTGACCCGGAACATTAGTGGTCCCTTAAGCACTTCTCCACAAGCGGTACTTGTCCGGCTTGGCGCCTTTTGCTAATGAGTCCGTACAAACGGGGGTTTGGATAATGTCGAAACGCAATTTCCTGTCACCAATGGCCTTGTCGGCCACGATGATTCTCGGCGGCCAAGTTCAGGCTGCAGTCCTTGTCGAATCGGCAAATCAGCCTTCGACCAAGCTCGCTGAAGCTGGCACTGTCCCGGCGGACCTCGGCTACGGTGAGGTGCTAGATCGCTCAAATGGTACGGACGTTATCATGGCGTACCACACCAGCCATTCGAGCCATGCTAGTCACGGGTCTCACTGCTCTGGCTACAGCTATTGTTGATGGCGGACACCCCTCGCGAGAGCGAGCTCGTCCAGACTGCCCAAGTCAAGTTTGATCTGTCAGTCTTCAGCCTCGACTGTGTAAAGCGCGCAGCGTATCGGGTAACCGGCAACGCTGCGGTTGAGATCACGATCGAGGGCGGCTTCGCAGTATGCACGATCAACTTCAGCAAGGCGGCCGCGCGAACTTCGGCCGACGCAGCGGTAGAAAGACTGCGGCTAGAGGTCTTGGATCAGGACCTGCGTAGCAGCATTGCCGCCGAAACCGCCACTGTTAGAAACGCGATACTGGCGCTTGCGTTTTCCAGATCGGGCCTGCAGTCCGATGACTAAGTTTGCTCCGGCAACTGAGTTCCAACGACCGTTGGACGACACTTATCAGCTCGCGTACTTTCGTTTTTCCCAGTTGGACGACGAGCGGTATGTGCTGACCAACCAAGCGGGCGAATATCTGCTATTGCCGCGCGCCGTGCTGGCTTCGTTTATCAGGCACGAGCTTCCCAGCACACACCCCGCCTACTCCCGCCTGCGCAGCAGGCAGTTCCTCTTTGATGCATCCTCCAATATCGGCAAGGAGCTGCTGGCGCTGAAGGTTCGGACCAAGGCAAGAAGGCTTGAGAACTTCACATCGCTTCACATCATGGTCGTGTCTTTGCGGTGCGAGCACTCCTGCCCCTACTGTCAGGTATCTCGCCAAAGCGAAGATCGTTCAGCCTTCGATATGTCAGAGGAGACTGCCGAGAAGGCGTTGGCGCTCATTTTCCAGTCTCCAAGTCCGGCTATCAAGATCGAGTTCCAAGGCGGCGAGCCGCTCCTGAATTTCCCGTTGATCCAACACGTCGTGCATCGGGCTGAAGCGATCAACAAGGTCGCCGGGCGGTCGCTGCAATTCGTCATCACGACGAATCTCGCCGTCATCACCGACGAAATCTTGGAATTCTGTCGCGTGCACAGGATTCTAATTTCAACGTCGCTCGACGGACCGGCCACTCTTCACAATGCCAATCGACCGCGCCCGGGAAAGAACAGCTACGAATTGGCTGTGGCAGGTATCCACAAGGCCAGACTGGCTCTCGGCCATGAACGCGTCAGCGCACTTATGACAACGACCAAAGCCAGTCTTCCACTGGCGCGCGAGATCATTGACGAATACGTGCGGCTAGATTTCCCCGGAATATTCCTTCGGCCGCTTTCCCCTTACGGCTTCGCGGTCAAGACGAAATCGTACGCAGCCTATGACGTGGACCGCTGGCTCGATTTCTACTTCGACGGGCTGAATTACATCCTGGAACTGAACCGTAACGGCATTCCTTTCAAGGAGTTTTACGCGGCCACCATCCTTACAAAGATGCTCACGCCTTTCGAGCCAGGATATGTGGATCTTATGAGCCCGGCAGGCATCGGTATCTCCGCCGTCGTCTATAACTATGACGCCAGCGTCTACGCGTCCGACGAAGCACGAATGTTGGCCGAAATGGGCGACAAGACATTTCTGCTCGGGAATGTCCACGAAAACACCTATGGCGAGATTTTCGGGTCCGACGCTCTCCTCGATCCTATCGAGCAATCTTTTGCAGGCTCCGTACCGATGTGCGCCGACTGCGCTTACGAGCCGTTCTGTGGCTCCGATCCAGTATTCCATACCGCAACGCAGGGCGACTTTGTTGGCCTCAAAACGCGGTCGGGATTCTGCAATCGCAATATGTCGATCTTCAAGAGGCTGATCGGCCTTATGGAGAGGGACGTTACCGCCCGAGAACTCTTTCTAAGTTGGGCGAATTAGGATGTTGCGACTGAGTGGCTTCGCTGCGTCAGCAAGCGTCGGTGATTTCTCACAGCGAGTGGCACTTAGGCTCGTGACGGGCCAAGCTGACCAAGCGCCTAACCGAGAACATGATGCGTACCTTTTCAAGGGGCAGACGTTTCATCCTGAATGCCAGTGGGTTGTCACCTTTGAGGAGCATCGGCCGGAAGCTGAGCGACTGTTTTCAGACCGACGACTAGTCGTTCTGCCCCACGAGTTCGACTACCTTTGCGAAGGAGACGTCATCCGCTTTGTGCCGGATCGGAAGGCAGTGCGTGTCCTGTTCAGAAAGGATGCCAACGCGAACTATTTCCTCGTAACGGAGCGGTGCAACCACCTGTGTTTGATGTGCTCCCAGCCACCCAAAGACGTTGATGATCGCTGGTTGGCGAGGGAGATTTTGGATGTGCTGCCCCTGCTGCCCGTAACGACCCCGTTTCTCGGGATCACTGGCGGTGAGCCAACGCTGGTGGGTGAGGACTTTTTTGACATTTTGTCATCAGCTCGTGACCACCTTCCGTCTACGCCGGTTCATATTCTTTCCAATGGCCGGACGTTCAAGGATCGGCAATTCGCAGAGCGCTATCAAGGGATTGGACATCCTCGTCTTTCGGTCGGCATACCGATCTATTCCGCCGACCCGGAAGTTCACGACTACGTGGTTCAGTCCAAAGGCGCCTTCGATGAGACCATCCGCGGGATCATGAACCTGAAGGCCGTCGGGGCTGAGGTTGAGATACGAGTTGTCGTTCACAAGCAGACCTATGAAGGTCTCGTCGACCTGTCAGATTTCATTTTTAGAAACCTCACCTTCGTAGACCACGTGACGTTTATGGGACTGGAGATCACTGGCTTCACAAGGGCAAATATGGATAAGCTCTGGATGGACCCGTACGACTATCGAAGTGAGTTGCGGGCGGCTGTGCAATATCTGGCTGCGGCTAGGATCAATGTTTCAGTCTACAATCACCAGCTCTGTCTTCTTGATGGCTCTATCCACAAGTATGCAAAGCGGTCGATTAGTGACTGGAAAAATGCGTACTTGAACGAGTGCACAAGCTGCTCCAAGCGCGCCGAATGTGGTGGCTTCTTTTCATCTAGCCACCTTGCACGAAGCTCCCATATCTCGGCGTTTCAAACAAAATAGAACATCAGATTGGTTGAAAATTACGAAAGCCGGTCCCCCGGTGGGATAACCTAGCCTAAATCTTAGAAATACAATCTGTGCGCTGCTGACTCGGATAGCGATTGGAGAGAATATCACCTTCGATTTTAAAAATGCGTCCAAGGCGGAGCTTCGAATTGAGTATAAACGTATCGCCGATGAAATCGGCGACGATCAATTTTTTACAAAGAAAGAGCTAAATCACCTTCCGGAGATTCTTTCAGACGGTGAGCAGGTATTGGCATTCACTTCTGGGCTCATGGACGGCGACACGTGGCTCATCACCCTGACAGACCGACGTATCATCTTTCTCGACAAAGGAATGATCTACGGCCTGAAGCAGGCCAGCATAGGCCTTGACAAGGTAAATGCTGTTAGCGGCAAAACGGGGCTCATCTTTGGTTTGATCACCATCGAAGACGGAGCTTCGCAGCGGCACATCAGCAACGTTTGGAAGAAGACTGTTGTCAAATTCGTCAATAAGGTTAGGGATGCACTGGAGCAGAGAAGGTAGCCAGCTCCAGTCTACAATCAACCGCAGGGTACCGACGTGGTGTCAATGCTTGAGCGTCTCGGCGCTTTGAAGGCGAACGGAATCATCACAGATCAAGAATTCGAACAGCAAAAAAGAAAAATACTGGCGGGATAATGGACTTTATAGGGGTCGTTGTCGGGATTATACTCTTCATCTCAGTTTATTTTTGCGTCGGTATTACCCTGCGCTTCATTTGGGAGTGGTGGATACTCGTTATGTCGACCCCATCGCTTTTTGCGGCAGCTCTGCTGTACGGGTGGATTGGTGCACTTGTATCCATAAGCCTTTGGGCCTGGACGCTTACCTTGAATAACTCGTGGCACTCGAGTGCGGTATATTTCAGAGGCGCAGATTGGCTTGATAGGCGGTTTAATTTCAAGGATACCTAGCCGCTGCGGTCCCTCGCCCCCAGAGCCGTTATGACTGTTGATGGGGCTTTAGTGTTTTTATCGAGGAAATTCAATGAAAGTAAACGTCATCGTTGACGGCAGCATTTCTACTCGGCTGCACCGCTTCCGCATACGCTGATTGCTTGGGTGAAAGCGACTACAGGGTCTGCACAGATTCCTATTCCGGTAAAAATGGGGATCAACATGTGAGATCGTACGATACCGAAGGGAATAACTATTCGATTGACACCGAAACTCTTCGCTTTCCGAACGGAGGCCAAGAGGTCACCAGTAGCGATAGCGAAGGAAACTCCTACTCCATTCGCTCCTGGAGAGACAGCACCGGAACTCATTCCGTGGACACTGAAGGCAACGAATGCACCATCACGCCATCAGGTACTATGATGGGATGCGGGGAATAGGTGCGATGCGATGAAGAAGTTCGGCGTCTTTGGCTGCACTGGTTGCGTAGCCGCCATTATCATAGGGTGGCTGCTCGGTGTGCGCATATTGGTAGTTCAACCGATCGGAGCCATTCCTGAGGGTGTAACTGCCATAGTATATGGGGTTCCGGATCTGCATCTCGTTGACAGTCCGGATGCCATCTGCCAACGAACCCAAGGGGGCGTCAGTCTCCTATGTAGAGGAATGACAGCTGCGGCAATTGCCAACCACGGCAAGATCCTTGCTCGGCTACCCTACAGCGAGATGCTTTTTCGTCTTAGCGGCGCTCCAGTTCTTGACCGGTAAGCCGGACGGCTTTCGATTTGCGCATATGTTGTTGTTGCACATCAGGGTATACTTGGAAGTGACACCAAAGCGTCGGGTTCAGCAGGGTTGCGCTGGGCAGCCCGGTAAGCGTCCGACACTTGCGGACGCTCCGTTATAAGACATTCCCTCTTCCTCTCGGGGGCGCGCGCGCCACTGTTCGACCCGCTCGTCGACCCATCCTACGGATGGAGCCCAGGACTTCGACTTGCTGGCCGTTTATGGACCGGCCGCTGGGTTGCTTTTCGGCATCGGCACACCAAGAAGCTTTGGACGCCTACGAGGTAGTGGCAGCTCGCTGAAGCGCCTAGCTCGCCTAATCACTTCGGATAAGATCGTCGTAAAGCGAGAGATATACGAAGCTCCGCCAAACGGGGGGTGCGGCTCGCAGCAGCAACAAATTTGCGTCAGGCTTCACGGAAGCTCTTGAAAAGATATGCCGAGCGCAAAGACCATACCCAGCCGTGGGACATGGCCGGTGCAGTTGGGGGTGCTTGTGGGGCTTAACCGCACCGGCCACTGCGGGAAGATATGAGACCCCCACTCTCTGCCTAAGATATAGGCATATTAGCAAGCGAGCAAATTATCTCGCAATGCCACCTTGAAGGCTCAACCGCGAAGCCAACTTAATTCCGAGAGAGCGGACGGAACTGGTGAGCGCTTTGTCGAACCCCGGAAGCAGTGAGCATCTTTGGGCATTGGACCTTGCCGACCTGCGCAAGGAGTTTGGAAAGTTTCGTCAAGAGCGCGGGACAACGCCCCTTGAGTGGGACGAGCACACCGAAGCTGTTCGTTGAAGAACGACGGGAACGCCGCCGGGAACCGGATTTGTCCGAGCCGTTGGGGAATGGCTAGGCTAGCGTCGCGATCATCATTCACCTTCCGGCGTGGGGGTCTTGTTGTCAGCCTTCGAACGCATGCACACACACACCCCGGAACTTTTGCCGGGTCGCCGTGTTCGTTGGTGATGACGAAAATTGTTGACCTTGGACCGCCTAAGCCCGGCAAGCCACATGACGCTGAATGGCCGGAGCATTTCCATGCGTGCCCCATCTGCGGCCAGCAGGTAGACCGACACGACTTCCGGCAGGTGATGTGGCACGAGCAGCCCGATCACGAGCCGCTCGATCTCAACCAATAAAAAGCCTGCCGCCCTTCCGGCCGCGCGGGCTGACGACAGAGACGTCACACCGCAAGCCTCACCAGCAATGGAACAATCGGCCATCACCGTCGTGGCCCTGAGGGTACCCAGCCGCAGGAGGGTCCTAAAGCCGCACAACCTTGTCGAGATGCAGGCGTATCCGCTGGCCTTCTGCGAAGGCCAGTGCGAACGATTCCAGGGCGAATGAGCGTGTAATTTCCTGGTCAGTTTCAATGATGCGGACGACCCATTCGCCACTGGCTCCGACCACTTCCACGCAAGGCGCGGCCTTGCAGATTGGCACCACGTTGCCCATCACGTCCTCCCTACGAAAAGCAATGGCGAGTCGAGTTAAAACCGTCGTAGCCGGTAGATCAATAACAATTGCTTGTTCGGATCGGACGAACCAACCTGGATGGGCAACACGACCGGGGGCTAATGCCACTTCGGTCAGGCGAACCCTCCGGGGAACCTACCGTGAGATAGCCTCTGCTTCAGGTCGTTGGCATTCAGGATGGCGGCCAGCTCTTCGGCATACTCCATGTCGGGAAGGTCGACAGATGGGTGGCCCGCTACAATAGCCGGGAGCCCGGTGAACACGTCGAATACCGTCCACGTCCCATCCGGTTCCTGCCTTTCGTCGTACCGCAGAGTTGCCATGAGGGGATCATATAGTCACCCTTAGGTGTTGGGAATATTTGGTCCACGGAGGCTCGCGATCCGGAGCGCTGATTTCGCCGCTTTGAAGATTGCCGATCTCGTCGACAGAGATCAGGCCGCTCAATCTGCGATCGAACTTTATGGGATGGAAGCACCGACCGCCGTGGCGCACTGCGCTTTGGAGGCGCATTTCGACGGTCGACCAGATGACTACCGCTTTTGGTGCGATGTCTTTCACCAGCTGAGAAAACCAAACTGACGGAACTTTGCCGCAGCATCTTGTTCGGTCGCGCATGGCTAGAATAGCCGACCTTGGACCGCCTATCCCCGGCAAGCCACACCAACCGCAGGACTGTGACGATCGATTTCACGCATCCCCGATCTGCGGTCAGCAGGTCGACAAACGCGATTTCCGCCAGGTGATGTGGCACGAGCAACCAGATCACGATCCGCTTGAACTGGATCAGTGAGGCAGGAACAACTTGGCAGCCTTCAGGGCCACGTCACACTAGGAAGGAAAGCGCGGGCCGGACCCTTTGCCGCCGGCCGGCAGCGGTAAGGCATCCTCACGAGCGCTGCGGTGGACCAACTTTTCCATTTACGCGTTGTTCCTAATGCAAATGAAAGGTCGTGTCCCATCAGGTGGTGTAGCTCGGCGGTAGCGAAGCCGCTCACGAGCGCGCCGTTAGTAGCGCTGTAGCGAGCGAGCGGCGTGTGGGTGGTCATCGGCGCTTTCCGGTAAGGTTTGGTTGTTGACGCCAACCCATTTCGGAAGGACCACCGATGACCGACGACATGATGAACCTGCGCACGCTCGTGGAGAAGACCCCGGATGCCGATCTGCTGCGGGAGATGATCGGCTTTGCCGCCGAGCGACTGATGGAAATGGAGGTGGGCGCGGCCACCGGCGCCAGCTATGGCGAGAAGAACCCGCTGCGGCTCGCCCTGCGCAATGGCTACCGCGACCGGGACTGGGAGACGCGGGCCGGCACGGTCGAGCTGCGCATCCCGAAGCTCAGGAAGGGAAGCTACTTCCCAGGTTTCCTCGAACCGCGCCGCATGGCCGAGAAGGCGCTAACGCCGTCATCCAGGAAGCTTATGTGCAAGGCATCTCAACCCGGTCGGTTGACGACCTGGTCAAGGCCATGGTTATGAGCGGCATATCCAAGAGCCAGGTCTCGCGGCTGTGCGAGGAGATCGACGGGAAGGTGAAGGCCTTCCTCGAGCGGCCGATCGAGGGCGATTGGCCATCCCTGTGGATCGACGCCACTTACCTGAAGGTCCGCCGCGGTGGGCGGATCGTCTCGGTCGCCGTTATCATCGCCGTCGGCGTCAACGCGGACGGTCGGCGCGAGATACTGGGCATGGGGATTGGCACCTCGGAGGCCGAGCCGATCTGGACAGAGTTCCTGCGCAACTGACACGTCGCGGCCTGCGCGGCGTCAAGCTCGTCGTCTCCGATGCTCACGAAGGCCTCAAGGCGGCCGTCACCAAGGTGCTGTGCGCGACATGGCAGAGGTGCCGCGTCCACTTCATGAGGAACGT
>NZ_JAMYQD010000044.1:0-13005 GCF_040320665.1 Mesorhizobium sp. M0626
ACTCCCGCCCCCCTCGACCAAGGTGCCTCCTCCATACTCCATTCAGCATACTCCCGACTCCCATCTCCCTTCTCCCTACTCCCTCCTCCCTACTCCCTACTCCCTACTCCCTACTCCCTACTCCCTAGAACTTATCCCCCTCCACCCCCGTATCTCCGCGCATGAACCTCATTTACGCCGCCTGTGCTTTGCTCCTCGCGCTCGTCTTTGCCCTGGCCGGTGTCACCCGCGCCGGCGCGTGGCTGATCGAGTGGCGGAACCCGCCGGCCGGCGAATTTGCCGACATCGACGCCACCCGCATCCACTATGTCCACGTGCCGGCGCCACAAAATGCCGAGCTGCCGGCGATCGTCTTCATCCATGGCGCCAGCGCCAACCTCAGGGATCAGATGCTGCCGATCAGGCCTTTGCTCGAAGGCCGCGCGGAGATGGTCTTCCTCGACCGGCCGGGCTTCGGCTGGTCGGCACGCGGCCCCGGCAATGAGAGCCCGTCGGCGCAGGCCGACACCATCGCCAGGCTGATGGACCGTCTCGGCATCCACAATGCGATCATGGTCGGCCATTCCTTTGGCGGCGTGATCACCGCCGCCTTTGGCCGCGAACACCCGGACAAGACGCTCGGGCTGGTCTTTCTGTCGCCGGTCAGCCACCCCTGGCCGGGCGGCGCGACCGCCTGGTACTACAAGCTGACCGCCACCCCCATCATCGGCTGGCTGTTCTCGGAGACATTGACCTATCCGGCAGGCACGCTGCAGATGGACGGCGCCACGGCCTGCGTGTTTTCTCCCAACAAGGTGCCGGAAGGCTATGTCGGCAATGCCTCGATTCCGCTGGTGCTGCGTCCCGGCGCTTTCCGCGCCAACGCCATCGATGTCGCCGGCCTCTACGACTATACGCTGAAGGCCGCGCCGCATTACCGCGACATCACAGCGCCGACCATCGTCATCTCGGGCGACCGCGACAAGGTGGTCTATGCCTCGATCCATTCGGTCGGCCTGGTCAGGGACATCCCCGGCGCCGAACTGATCTGGGTCCACAATCTGGGCCACAAGCCGGATTGGATCGCCTCCGACCTCGTCGTCGGCGCGATCGAGAAAGTCGCCGGCAAGGTCGTCGACCTGCAGGCAATGGCAAAAACCGTGGAAGCACGCATCGCCGGCGATGCCTACAACGATGCACAGTGCCCCGACATCACCGTGCCCGACGCGGAACTGGCCCCGACCTGATCGCAATGTATGTCCTGAAACACGGCATCAAGAGAAACCCGGAGAAGCGATGGGCGTTGCCGGACCGCATCTTCTTCGGCTATGGCGCGTGCGCCATTCTTGCCGGCGCCTTTCTCGAGCGTCCTCCTCTGGACGGCTTTTACGGCGAACGGATCATTCCTGGCGAGGGCTTTTCCGGGAACCATATTTACGCGACGAACGGCGTGATCGCCTTCGACTACCACGGCTATTCAGCCCGCGAGCGGCTTTTAAAACACCACAAGAGGGGCTGGGCGTCGCGCAATCCCGGGTGGCACTGCACGATCGCCACGGTCGATTTCGATCTGCTCGACACAGTCGAACTCAACCGGCGAAAGATGCTGGGTCCGGACCAGTACCTGCACGACCCCGTTCCTCGCGCACACCGCTTCCTTCAGCGTATCGATCACGCCGAAGGTGCGGCAAGAGCGCTGCGAACTGTGATGAGTTGAAGCCTCTGTCAACCTATGTTGCGGGTGGCCTGCACGTCCGACCCGACATAGGCGATGCGCAGCATGTTGGTCGAACCCGGCGTCCTCAGCGGCACGCCCGCCGTGATGATGACGCGGTCGCCCGGCTGACCGAACCCCTCTTCGAAAGCGATGCGGCAGGCGCGGTCGACCATGTCGTCGAGGTCGCTGGCGTCGGGCGAGACGACGCAATGCGTGCCCCACAAAAGCGACAGCCGCCGCGCCGTGTTGAGGATCGGCGACAGCGCGATGATCGGCACTTGCGGCCGCTCGCGCGCGGCGCGCAGGCCGGTGGTGCCCGACGCCGTATAGGTGATGATCGCCGACAGTTTCAGCGTCTCGGCAATCTCGCGGGCGGCGAGCGAAATGGCGTCGGCGCCGGTTGCTTCCGGTTCCGAGCGCTGCGCGTTGATGATGCCGGCATAGGTCGGGTCGGTTTCGACCTTGGTGGCGATGCGGTTCATCATCGCCACCGCCTCGACCGGATAGGCGCCGGCAGCGGATTCGGCTGAAAGCATGATGGCGTCGGCGCCCTCGAACACGGCGATCGACACGTCGGAGACCTCGGCGCGGGTCGGCACCGGCGCGGTGATCATCGATTCCAGCATTTGCGTGGCGACCACCACCGGCTTGCCGGCGCGGCGCGCGGCGCGCGTGATCTGCTTCTGGATGCCGGGCACCGCTTCCAGCGGCATTTCCACACCGAGATCGCCGCGGGCGACCATCAGCGCGTCGGAGAGTTCGATGATTTCGGCCAGCCGGGCGACGGCCTGCGGCTTTTCAATCTTGGCCATGATCAGTGCCCGGCCGCGCGCGATCTTGCGGGCTTCCGCCAAATCCTCCGGCCGCTGCACGAAGGACAGCGCCACCCAGTCGACGCTTTCCGCCAGCACCGCATCGAGGTCCTTGCGGTCCTTTTCGGTCAGCGCACCGACCGGCAGGTCGGTGTCGGGCAGGCTGACGCCCTTCTTGTCGGAAATGGTGGTGCCGGCGACGACGGTGCAGGTGATAGACTTGCCGTCGCTCTTCACCGCCCTGAGCTCCAGCTTGCCGTCATCGATCAACAGACGGTGGCCGGCCTCGACCGAGCTCAGGATTTCGGGATGCGGCAGGTAGACCCGGGTCGACGTGCCGGGCTCGGGATTGTTGTCGAGGGTGAAGGTCTGGCCCGGCGTCAGAACCTCCTTGCCGTTGGCGAACTTGCCGACGCGCAGCTTCGGTCCCTGCAAATCGGCCAGGATGCCGATCGGACGGCCAACTTTCTCCTCGACCGCGCGAATGCGGCCGACCAGCGTGCGCATCAACTCGTGATCGGTGTGGCTCATATTGATGCGGAAGACATCGGCGCCGGCTTCGAACAGCTTCTGCAGCATCTCCTCGGACGAGGAGGCAGGACCGATGGTGGCGAGGATCTTGACCTTGCGGCTACGTCTCATTGACTGTTTGTTCCCGGGGCGGCTGGAGCGCCTCCCGTTGTGGACTCATCGGTCAGCTGGACCATCCAGCTTGCCTGCTCGCCCGTGTCATATTCCTGGAATCCGGCGCGCTGGAAGCCCCGAGCGACGCAATCGGTAACGCCTGCGATCTTGAACTCTTTTTCAGCCACGCACATGTTGATCGGGCCATCCCAGCGCCCGCCGCGCTCGGCGTCTTCTGCATAAAGATAGTAAAACCTCGATGACAGCGGACCTTCGATCAGCGTCTTGCAGCTCGATCCTTCGATGTGCCACCACCCCTCGGTGATCCAGCCTGCCTTGGCGCGGTAGCCGATGCCGACGCCGACCAGGTTCTGCGTGGCGTTGCAGACGCGGAAATCGGCGCGGGCGGGCGAAGCCGCGACCAGCGCGGTGAGCCCTAGCGTCAGGGTCAGGAGCGGCACGGCAAAGGCGGTGCGCGCACGCGGCCTGCCGGCGGAACCCATCCCGAAACCCCTCAATAACGTCATCTGCATCTCTCAACGCCCCTTTTCGGAAAAGTCCGGGCGCATGTCAACGCGCCGTTCTGTCCAATTCCAATCGATTTAGAAAGGCCCCCGACACGCGATCTGCCGCGCGTCACAGGATTTTCGCAGAAACCGTGGCCAAACAACGGCATTGCGCAACAGTCCTCTTCGTGGGAATGACGATACCACCCTCCCCGGAAGCCAGCGAACAGACCTTTCCAGCCAATGACCCGATCCACAGTTTTCGCGCCTTTCGATATCGTCGAAGGCGACCGCAAGCGAGGCATCGTGCTTGTCGCCGACCATGCCCGCCGCGACCTGCCGGAGGAGTATGGCAGTCTAGGCCTGCCGGCGGCGGAACTCGATCGCCATATCGCCTACGACATCGGTGTCGAGACGGTGACGCGCGAACTTGCCGCAGCGCTCGACGTGCCGGCGGTGATCGCCAATTTTTCGCGGCTGCTGATCGATCCCAATCGCGGCGAGGACGACCCGACGCTGATCCGCCAGCTCTATGACGGCACCGTCGTGCCGGGAAACTATCCCATGGCACCGGCCGAACGCGAAAGGCGGCTCGACGGCTTCTACCGGCCTTATCAGGACGCGGTCGGCGCCATGATCGCGTCGGTGGCGCACGCCTCAGGCAAAGCGCCGTTCATCTTCTCCGTACACTCCTTCACCCCTGTCATGCAGGGCTTCATCCGCCCTTGGCATGTCGGCATATTGTGGGACCTCGACGACCGCGTGGCGCGGCCGCTGATCGACATGCTGGCGCAGGATAAAAACCTCGTCGTCGGCGACAATGAACCCTATGACGGCGCGTTGCGCGGCGACACCATGTTCAAGCACGCCATCGTCAACGGCTTTGCCCATGCGCTGATCGAGATCCGCCAGGACCTGATATCAGACCGCAAGGGGGCGCTGGCCTGGGCGCAACGGCTGGCGCCGATCGTTGACGCCATCGACCGCCGTCCCGATATACATCAGGTGAAGATGTTCGGCTCGCGCACCGGGCCGCTGTGAGGATCCAAGGCAATGACCGAACTCAGCGATGACCAGAAACGCGATTTCGAGGCCGCGGCCTTCCGCCGGCTGGTCGAGCATCTGCGCGAGCGCAGCGATGTGCAAAACATCGACCTGATGAACCTCGCCGGCTTCTGCCGCAACTGCCTGTCGAACTGGTATCGCGAAGCGGCCGAGGCTGAGGGCGTCGATCTCGGCAAGGATCAGTCGCGCGAAATCGTCTACGGCATGCCCTATGCGCAATGGCAGGCGCTGAACCAGACCGAGGCTTCGGACGCCAAGAAGGCGGAATTCGAGGCGAGGCGGCCGAGGGATCATTGACGATTGGCTAGGCCCTACGCGACTTCGTCATCCTAGGGTGGAGCAGTCGCGAAGCGACGTCGCGGAAACCGTAGGATGACGAAGAGAAAGGCGCTTGACGAGAAATTGAATCGATCTAATTTGCCGCGCAAAGCCATTCCTTGACCGGATTCGGGCCATGAACGCGCAAGACACCATGCAGAGCGCCCTTCAGGGGCGATGGGCCGTAGCCGCGATCTTCCTCGCCAACGGCTTCCTGACCGGCAGCTGGGCGCCGCAGATTCCGGTGTTCCTGACCCGGCTCGACATCTCGAAATTCACCCTCGGTCTGCTGATCCTTCTGTTCGGCGTCGGCGCGGTCGCGGCCATGAGCTGGTGCGGCCATCTGATCTCCAGGCATGGCTCGCGCACCGTGTTGCGCTGGTTCGGCCTTTGCGGCAGCCTCGGCCTGCTGATCGTGGCGCTGGCGCCCAACGTGCCGCTGGCGGCGATCGCCATGATCATCTTCGGCGGCTCGATCGGCGGCATGGATGTCGCCATGAACGCCAATGCGGTGGTGGTCGAGCGCCGGCTCTCCCGCGCCATCATGTCGTCGTCGCACGGCTTCTGGAGCCTCGGCGGTTTCGCCGGCGGCGGTCTGGGCGGTTACGCCATCCAGACTTACGGCCACCTCGCCCATGCGGCTGTAGTCACGGTCATTGCTTTTGCCGTCATTGCCGTGGCGGTCGGCTACCTCATCGCCGAGGACAAGCCGCAGGCCGCCGAGCATCACAGATTAACGCTGCCGGCCAACCCGCTGGTCTATCTTGTAGGGCTGATGGCGCTGCTGACGATGATTTCCGAGGGCGCCGTGCTCGACTGGGCAGCGCTTTATCTCCGGCAGGAGCTCGGCGCCGACCTCGCCATCGCCGGCCTTGCCTACGCCGCCTTCTCCGGCGTCATGGCTGTCATGCGCTTTTTCGGCGACGGCGTGCGCAACCGCTTCGGCGCGGTGGCGACGCTGCGCGGCTCGGCGGTGGTCGCCGCCGCCGGCATGCTGGTCGCCGGCCTGTCGCCTTCGCCCTGGATCGCCATCGCGGCTTTTGCTCTCTGCGGCTTCGGCATCGCCAATATGGTGCCGATCATCTTCTCGGCCGGCGGCAACCAGGAAGGCATGTCGTCGGGCACCGGCATGAGCGTCGTCACCACCATGGGCTATTCCGGCATATTGGTGGCGCCGTCGGCGATCGGCTTCGTCGCCGAGCATTCCAGCTTCGGGCCGATCTTCGTCGCCATGTCGGGGCTGTTGATGGTCGTGCTTTTGATGGCCGGGCTCGCTCACCGCGCCGAATTCGCGGCCGCCCCCGCCGAATAGCGCTTCAGCTCCTCGTAGAGGAAATCCGCGACGCGGCGGATGCGCACGCTGGTGCGCACGTCGCGATGCATGGCCAGCCACACCGGCAGGCTCGGCAATGGCAGGCCGGGCAGGAGTTTCTCCAGCAAGGGGTCGCTGTCGGCCAGCGGCTCCTGGCCGAGACCGACGCCGTTTCCCGCCCGCAGCGCTTCCCACAGAACGATCTGGTTGTCGGCCCTGAAGCGGAAGCTGCTTCGGGTGACGGGGATGCCGGCCTGGGTAAAGCCCCGGATCATCTCGTCGCTGCGGTCGAAGCCGATCAGCGGATGGTCGAGAAGATCGGCGGGCTTGAGCGGGCGGCCGTGCCTGCCGAGATAGGATTTCGCCGCGCAGCAGCAGAGCTTGATATCGCAGACCTTGCGCGCCGTCAGCTCGTTCTGCGCCGGCTTGACCATGCGGATGGCGATGTCGGCATCCCTTCGCAGCAGGTTCTCGACCTGGTTCGAGGCGACGATCTCGACCTCGATGCCGGGCTCCTCGATGCCGAGCCGCGCCGTCATCCTCGGCAGCACATAGGCCGCCACCACCTCGCTGACGGCAATGCGCACCGTGCCTTCGATCGCCTCGACCGAGCCCAATGCCAACAGTGCGAACGCGCTCGCCTGCTCGCTCACCGCTCTGCCGCGTTCGAACAGCGTGGCGCCTGCTTCCGTCAGCGCATAGCCGCGCCGCCCGCGCCGGAACAAGGTGACGCCCAACGCCTGTTCGAGCTCACCGATGTGACGCCCGAGCGTCGGTTGGCTGGCCGACAGTTTGCGCGCCGCGGCCGACAGGCTGCCGGTCTCCGCCACGGTGACGAAACTCTTGATCAGGTTCCAATCGATATCTTCCATTCATTTATGAATAACAAAGCTGCATCCCCAGTCAATTTTCATTCGCATATGGAGGCATCATATTCGCCGTGCAAACACATACACGGAGAAGAAAATGACCAAGATCGCAATTCTGGGGGCCAATGGCCGGCTCGGCCGCGTGGTTGGCAAAGCCTTCATCGACGCCGGCTTCGATGTCCGCGCCGTCACCCGCACCGGCAAGGTCCCGGCCGAACTCAAGGGCGCCACCGCCGTCGCCGGCGATGCGCTCGACCGCGAGGCGCTGATCCGCGCCACGCAAGGCGTCGACATCATCTTCAACGGCCTCAACCCGATCTACACCGACTGGGGCAAGTGTCTGCCGATGGCGGAGAACGTCACGGCCGCCTGCCATGCCAATGGCGCGCTGCATCTTTTCCCCGGCACTGTCTACAATTACGGCTCGCCGATGCCTGAGGTGGTCACCGAAGACACGCCGTTCCGTCCGACCACCGAGAAGGGCCGCATCCGCTGCGCCATGGAAGCGCTGTTTCGCCGCGAGGCCGATGCCGGCCGCGTCCGCACCATCATCCTGCGCGCCGGCGATTTCTTCGGCGGCACCGGCAGCGGATCATGGTTCGACCTCGTCGTCGCCGCCAAGATGAGCAAGGGCGTCTACACCGCGCCTGGCCCTGCCAACCACGTGCACGAATGGGCCTATTTGCCGGACTTCGCCATCGGCTTCGTCGGCCTGGCGCGTAATCAGGGCAAGCTCGGCTTCTTTGAGGCGCTCAACTTCCCCGGCCACGCCGTCACCGACATGGACATAAAGGCCGCGGCCGAGAAAGCGTTGGGACGTCCGCTGAAACTGACCTTCATGCCTTGGTGGGTGCTGCGCGCCGGCAGCCCGTTCGTGGCGATGTGGCGCGAGATCGTCTCGATGTCCTATCTGCGCTTCGAACCGCACCGGCTCGTGTCCGACCGGCTGGAAGGCATCATCGGCGAAGTCCCGCACACCCCGCTGGACGAGGCCGTGGCCGAGGCCTTGAAGGACATCGGCATCAGCCTCGACCGTGCAAAAGACGCCGCTTAAATGCATGTCGCCCAGAAGTGTGCGCGGTTCTGGGACAACGACATGCATCAAAACAAAGACTTTAGACAAAAATCTCTCTCGCGGTGCTGGCCCAATCGCTGGAAATCAGCAACCGGATGGTCATTATGAGGAGACTGTTTATAACGGTCGGCGAGATCACCATCACCAAGGGGAGACGATGCGTTACATACGTCCGCTTTCAATCGAAGACGCCGTTGGCCTGCTGGCCGACGCTTCCGGCACATCAGCCATTCTCGCTGGAGGCAGTGACCTCCTCGTTCGGATGAAGGGCGGGTTTGTCGATCCCGACCTGATCGTCGACATCAAGGCGATCGAGGGCTTGAGCGAGATCAGGGAGACGGCCGACGGCTTCAGCATCGGCGCCACCGTCCCCTGCGCCGTCCTGGGCGAGAGCTCGGTTCTGAAGAAGGCCTGGCCCGGTGTCGTCGAAGCGTCGAAGCTGATCGGCTCGAAACAGGTCCAGGGCCGCTGCACCATCGTTGGCAATCTGTGCAACGCATCGCCGGCCGCCGACAGCGTCCCGGCCTTGGTGGCCGCCGCCGCAAAGGCCGTGGTTGCCGGTCCCTCGGGCAAGCGCACCATTCCGGTCGAGGCTGTGCCGATCGGGCCTGGCAAGACCTCGCTCACCAAGGGTGAGATCGTCGAGGCGATCCTGCTCGACAAGCGCGCGCCGCGTTCGGGCGACGCCTATCTCAGGTTCATTCCGCGCACCGAGATGGACATCGCGGTGGTCAGCGCCGGCGTGAACCTGACGCTCGACGAGCATGGCGTCATAACAGCCGCCCGCGTCGCGCTGGGCGCCGCGGCCCCGACCGTGCTTCTGGTGGAAGAAGCAGCCGAGGCACTCATCGGCAGGAAGCTGGATGAGGCGGCACTTGAGCGGCTCGCCAAGATCTGCGCTGGGGCCTGCCGCCCCATCGACGACAAGCGCGGCACCATCGAGTTCAGACGAAAAGTTGCGGGCGTGCTGGCCGGACGGGCCGCGACGACCGCCTACGCACGCGCAGGAGGCAAATGATGGCCGGTGTAGCAGTTTCAACGACAATCAACGGCGACAGCGTCGAATACCTTTGCCAGCCCGACGAGACGTTGCTCGACGTCCTGCGCGATCGGCTCGGCCTGACCGGCGCCAAGGAAGGCTGCGGCACCGGCGACTGCGGCGCCTGCTCGATCATCCTCGACAACCGGCTGGTCTGCTCTTGCCTGGTGCTTGGCGCTGAAGCCGAAGGCCGGCATATCGAGACCGTCGAAGGCATGGCGCATGGCGATCAGTTGCATCCGCTGCAGCAGAAATTCCTCGAACACGCAGCCTTGCAATGCGGCATCTGCACGCCGGGCTTCCTCATCGCGGCCAAGGACCTTTTGGCCAAGAACCCCGATCCTAGCGAGGAAGAAATCCGCTTCGGCCTCGCCGGCAACCTCTGCCGCTGCACCGGCTACGACAAGATCGTGCGCGCGGTGCAGGACGCGGCCAATGTGATGAAGGGAACGCACGCATGAATTTCGATCCACGCTTTTCGGGCCGCAAATTCTCCTCCGTCGGCACGCGGCCCATCCGTCCCGACGGCGTCGACAAGGTGACCGGACGCGCCCGCTACGGCGCCGACTTCAACATGGCGGGACAGCTGGTCGGGCGTGTCCTGCGCAGCCCGCATGCGCATGCCAGGATCCTCAAGATCGACACTTCGAAAGCGGAAAAGCTCGCCGGCGTGAAAGCGGTGATCACCGCCGCCGACCTGCCCGATCTCACCGATGGCGATGCCGCCATGTACGACGTCCTCGACAATTGCATGGCGCGCGGCAAGGCGCTCTATGACGGCCACGCCGTGGCCGCGGTCGCCGCCGTCGATGCCCGCACGGCCAGGCAGGCGCTGAAGCTCATCGAGGTCGAGTACGAGCTGTTGCCGCATGTCACCGATGTCGACGAGGCGATGAAGCACACCGCGCCGTTGATCAACGACACGATCTTCACCGAGGGTCTCGAGGAAAAGCCGGTCAAGCCGTCCAACGTCACCAAGCGCAGCCAGTTCGGCCATGGCGATGTCCATCAGGGTTTCGGCCACGCCGATGTCATCGTCGAGCGATCCTTCAAGACCGAGCAGACGCATCAGGGCTATATCGAGCCGCATGCCTGCGTGGCGAGCGTCTCGTCCGACGGCACCGCCGACCTCTGGGTCTGCACGCAGGGCCATTTCGTCTACCGCCAGCATTGCGCGCAACTGCTCGGGCTGGAAGCCTCGAAGCTGCGCGTCACCTCGTCGGAGATCGGCGGCGGTTTCGGCGGCAAGACCCATGTCTGGGCCGAGCCGGTGGCGCTGGCTTTGTCGCGCAAGGCGGGACGGCCGGTGAAGCTGGTGATGACCCGCGACGAGGTGTTCCGCGCCTCGGGTCCGACCAGCGCGACCTCGATCGACGTCAAGATCGGCGCCCGCAAGGACGGCACCATCACCGCCGCCGAGGCGACGCTGCGCTACACCAGCGGGCCCTATGCCGGGACCTGGGCCGAGATCGGCGCCATGACGGCCTTCGCCTGCTACAAGCTCGATAACGTCCAGACCGTCGGCTTCGAAGTGCTGGTCAACCGGCCGAAGACCGCGGCCTATCGCGCACCCTCCGCACCGATGGCGGCGTTCGCGGTGGAAAGCGCTGTGGATGAGCTGGCCAAGGAACTCGGCATGGACCCGGTCGAGTTCCGCATCAAGAACGCCGCGCAGGAAGGCACCCGCTCCTCCTACGGTCCGGTCTACGGCCCGATCGGCATCGGCCCGACGCTGGAGGCGGCCAAGCACCATCCGCACATGAAGGCGCCGCTGGGCAAGAACCAGGGCCGCGGCATGGCTTGCGGCTTCTGGTTCAACTTCGGTGGCCAGACCTGCGTGGACCTGAACATCGGCATGGACGGCTCGGTGTCGCTGGCTGTCGGCACGGTGGACGTCGGCGGTTCGCGCGCGTCGCTGTCGCTGGTGGCGGCGGAGGAGCTCGGCATCGACTATGCCCAGCTCAAGGCGGTGGTCGCCGACACGTCCTCTCTCGGCTACAACGACATGACCGACGGCAGCCGCGGCACCTTCTCGTCGTCGATGGCGACCATCTCGGCCGCCCGCAACGCGATCAAGATCCTGCGTGAGCGCGCCGCGCAGACATGGGACATCCCCGTCGACGACGTGGTCTGGGAAAACGGCCACGCCATCGCCAAGGGCGAAAAATACGGCAATCTTGCAGCCCTGTCGCTGAAGGAGATCGCCGCCGCTTCCGGCAAGACCGGCGGGCCGATCGCCGGCCACAGCGAACTCGTCGCCGACGGCGCCGGCGTCTCCTTCGCCACCCATATATGCGACATCGAGGTCGACCCCGATACCGGCTCGACCAGGGTGATCCGCTACACGGTGATCCAGGATGCCGGCAAGGCGGTGCACCCGACCTATGTCGAGGGCCAGTACCAGGGCGGTGCGGCGCAAGGCATCGGCTGGGCGCTCAACGAGGAGTACATCTACGGCAAGGACGGGCGCCTGCAGAACGCCGGCTTCCTCGACTACCGCATCCCGGTCTGCTCCGACCTGCCGATGATCGACACGCAGATCCTCGAGATACCCAATCCCAACCACCCCTATGGCGTGCGCGGCGTCGGCGAAACCTCGATCGTGCCGCCGCTGGCGGCGATCGCCAATGCCGTCTCCAACGCAGCCGGCGTGCGCATGACCCACATCCCGATGTCGCCGCCACGGGTTCTCGCCGCGATCGAGGCGGAACGGGGAGGCTAGGGCAAAAATGAGGTTCTTGCCCTAATGGTCGAAGTGACGCTCTGGGGCGCGCTGGGCCAGCTCGCCGGCGGCCAGAGCAAGGTCGAGGTCGAGGCCAAGGACATCAGGGAGCTGTTCAGGAAACTGGCTGAACAGTATCCCGGCATCGAGCCCTGGATCGAGAAGGGCATCGCGGTGGCGATCGACGGGACGATTTATCGCGATACGTGGTCGAAGGAACTGCCGCCGGGGGCGGAGATTTTTCTGCTGCCGCGGCTGGCTGGGGGGTGAAGTGGGGTGTCGCCCTACGTCCCAGAGAGCGGACCGGCATCCTCGGTCTGCGAACTTCAAGTGCAATGTCGGTCCTCGCCTAGATGCCAGTTTTGCTGACCGCGTCTTATCGGCGGCGGGTTGGCCAACAATCCAGAGAACCTGATCCGCTGGATTACGGCAAGGGACATCAGTCCGCACACGGCTCTGAAGTGACTCGAGCGGGTCACCGTTTGACGGACAACACCGGCCCCTTTCTGGAGAGGCCGGCTATCGTTGATCCAGGATCATCAAGCTAGGTTTGGCGCTGAGACGTATCGGAAATTCGTTCGCGCACGGCATGCTCGGTCTTGTCTGCTGTGGACTTCACGATCTCGCCGAGCTGATCGGCTATCGTGTCTGCTTCCATATCTTGCCGGCCAGCTTCCTGCTTGATGGTCTCATAGGCTTCGGCGGCGACCTGCTTGGCCTCATCGAGGCCCCTATTGAGCAAAGTTTCGGCGGAATCGCGAAGCTTGTCGCCATAGGCGCCTAGTTGCTCGTCCTCCGTTGCGGTATGGGGCAGCATTGCACCTATAGCGGCGCCGATGGCGAGACCGACGGCCGCTACGGCCAAGGGTTGGTCCTCCAACAGATCTTGCGCGGAGCGGCTGGCTTTCGCCGCCATGTCCCCAGTCGTCGAGCTTGCATTGGCAGCGCTTCCCGTCAGACCCGCCGC
>NZ_JAMYQD010000045.1:0-11570 GCF_040320665.1 Mesorhizobium sp. M0626
AGATTGGGGTGACGAGGCTGATCAAGCCTTCCAACAGTACCAGCCTGATCAATTACAGCGAGAGCTACCGGTCCGGAGATCGCATCAGCGCCTCTCTGCATATGCACGCGGCCGCCTGAATTGCCGATTTCGCTCAGCCTGCTGCTGAATGGCGACGGCTTGCGGCGCATTCAGGGCCCTCTGCGTCTCCGCTGGCCACAACAGCGCTGGTGAATGTTCATTTTTGGGACGACTCACTCGGGTGGCAGGTGGTTGCCCTGGTCAAGCTCATCCGGCGAAGGGCGGATCTGCTGTTGGCTGGCAGCCAAGACTGGGGGCGACGGCCCGAACTCCGGCGTCCCAGAGCTTGCGAAAGACTCCGACACGCTTCTGTTGAGGTCATCCCGTCCATCGCCATCCCTGGGTTGCTGAAAAAAGATGAGGCGGCTTGATGATCCTGCCCTCGCTGAAGCACCTCGCGAGACCCCCTGTTCCAGTCGCAGAAGCTCCTCTGGATTGGTTGGCGGCTCGTCAGCTCGACCATCGAACAGCGGCCGGAGCGCCTCGGACACGTGCTGCTCAAAGCCCACTCGCCGGGCCTGGCCCGCTTGCCCGTCTTCCAAGCCGGCGTCCTGCACCTGCGACAAAGCTGTTACACGGGATGGATTACTATTTCGCGGGTTCATACTAGCCTCACATCAAACTGTATCGTCAAAGTCCTGCGCCAATTCACACAGCGGGTCATCGAGTTGAGATTCGGCGGGGAGCGCCTCCTCTGCTCCCGTCAAGGGCGCCGGCTCCGGGAGGGCGCCTGTCTGGCTTTCAAAGATGCGTTTCAGAATGCGATCCGAGAAATAACGCACCTTCCTCAATTTTAATGGTGGCAGACCTTTGATAAGAACAATCTCGTAGTCGTCATCGAGCAGCCGAACCTGTTCGGGACGCAATAGCGGTGCACCTTGATGTGAATTCTGAATGGTCCAGTCGAACGTTCGCGCCTGGCTGTGGGAAATCGATTTGGCTTCAAACGTGTATTCACCGATGGCCTTGGAAATGTAGTTCGGAGTCTCGTCATCAGCCGTGGCCATGAACACTTGCAGTCCGGTATTGCTGAGAAAATTCTGCTTGCCAGCCTCTCCATAAGCCCCCGTCAGTGCCGAAAGGCTTTGGATGATGAGCATGAAACGCCCCTTGTAGCCCGCGATAGTCGTGATTGCGGTCTCGATCGCCTCCAGCTTACCCAAGTGCTTGAACTCGTCGAGCAGGAAGAGAACCTCGTGCTTTTCATCCCGACGGGCCAGCGACCGCTGCAGAATTGAAACGATTTGCTGAAAAAACAAACGTATCAAAGGCGCGATCACCTCAAGGTCGTTCGGACCAACGCAAAGATAGATGCACGTTCTGCGACGGCGAAGATCATAGACCGAAAAATCCGAGCGACTTGTGGCCGCCTTTACAGCGGGATCCGCCCACAGGTTGAGCCCGCCATCGCCGAGCACGGAAGTGTAGGAGGTTAGGATTTTCGTATCGTTCCCCGCCATGTCGTCGAAGATGCGTTGTGCCTCTTTGTTCTGAGTCTCCATGGCGAGTCGCGCGAAGAGCTTAAACTTCTCCCCCGGCTGGGCGAAGAGGTCATAGACGGCGCCGATTGTTGGTGTGCCCCGCTCGATGCAGGCAAGGATTCCCGCGACAAAGATATCTCGCGCGCCGCTGACGAAACCTTCCGCGCCCTCCCCCTTGGCCGTAATCAGGTTTGCGGCCAAGCGGCGGGCTTCGGTGAATTGCTGCTGTGGAGGCAGCGCTATAAGATCCAACAGCGGATTGTAGCAGTTTGTGCGCCGCTCCGAATCCAGCGGCGCGAATTTAAACACGTCGTCACCTGCGGCTTTGCGCGCCCTCGAGGTGAGCTCAAAGAGCTCCCCCTTGACGTCCAGAGCTATCACCGAGCCTTTGAATGTAAGTAGCGTTGGAATGACTATGCCGACGCCCTTGCCAGCGCGGGTCGGTGCAACGATGAGGCTGTGAGGCTGCTCGCCATTGGTCAGGTAGTAGCCAGGCCAGAAAGGGCCACTTGTCTTCCCAAACACCGGCCCTGTCACGCCACGGTATCGTCGCAGATATCCCGTGCGTCGCATTTCATCCACTCGAGCCCAACGAGCTGTCCCGTGGTGTTCGAGCTTGCGGCGCAATACGATCTGCTGAATCAGCAAGACGACCGCGGACGTCGAGAGCACGATAGCCGCGCCCCGATAGAAAACGGGGGTTGCGAAACCCAAATAGAAGGGCGTCTCAAACCAAAAGGCACGGACATCAAACGCCATCAGAGCCTCGCCGCTGCCGCCGTGGCGGAAGGTTGCGTAAAGACTTGCCGCACAGAAGCCCACGGCGAGTGAGCACGCGATGCTAATGGCTATGTTGGGGGGCGTCGTTTTTGTTGAAAGCATTGTTCCATTGCCGGATTAGCCGTAGCTAATGCTGCGCGTGCTTGAGAGACCGAACCGGCGTCGCGCGATGTCGCCGCTCAGATTGATGCCGCAGTGGGTGGTGCGATGCTTGCAGCGCATCACCCGGCAAACGTGGTTTTTGAAAGTTACTCTAACAGGTACGTCAACGGCCAGCGAATTGGAAACGGCAAGGCCGTAAACGGATTTCGGGAGAGAAAGCGTCACTGTACCATAGCCGAGACCTCAACGGCCGGAGCGATCTCTGCTTCTGGTGGCCTCCATTAGGTCCTCTCGGGCGTGATTGAAGGCGTGGTTTATGGACCGCCCGATTTGAGCACCCCGCTGCAGCTGTTCATAGGAGGTTTGCGGGCCTACTGTATCACGGACTGCAGCCTCAATACCTGCTATGTGGCCGTCCAGATTCGCACTCCGTTCCTCTGCTGCATGCTGCGGCGGCGGCATGTGCGGCAAGATGTCTTGCATGCCGGGAAAAACTGAGTGAGCTTGGGCCTGTTGATTTGCGTCTAACTGGGGATACATGTTGAGAATAGCATTGGATGCCATCATCCTGACATTGCCATCCGGATCAGAAGAAGCCAATCCAATGGCCTGATCAAGAATGCGAGATTTATTTTCCTCAGTAAACTTACTGAAGTGTGGCGCAACGTAATAAGTTCCGAGAGCTTGCGACGGCGGATCCATGTTGCCAATGCGATTAACAATAGCATCTTGCAGCCCTGGCGTTAGGTAATTGCCTAGATTACTGGCCGCTCCGACTTTCTGCAATGCTATGTCATCCGTGCTGTACCCCAATTCGGCTGTTAATGTCGCGGCCAGATTGATGGCTGATCGTCCAAGCCGATTGGTCCGCCTTTCAAATCTCGCGAGGTCAGTTTCTGGCCCGGGTTGAGTGCCCCGAACGGCTGTTCGCTCGTGCGTCCCGAGGCCTTTGAAGCCCCCAAGATTTCGCGCTGTATCGCGCGGGTTAGCGGTTACCAGCCGTTCTGCAACATCGCTTAATGGCCCCTCTGGAACGTCACGGAGGCTACTGCTCCCCACGCCTTGAGATGATCTTGCAGCTGCGCGTGCGCGTTTGTTATCGCGATCCATTGCTCGCCTCCAAAGTAGTTATTCTACCCAATGAGGTTACCACCGAAGCTTGACCTGCTAAACCGATATGATGTTACAGTTGTAGTATGGCAAAGGGTTCCCAGCTCTGTGGGTCTGCCAAGTGCCCGTCCAAGCCGAAGAAAATACGATGAAGCTGGCATCAAATGCGATGTGAACTGCCCCGGGCTTTCCGGAGGCCGTTTCGTTTGAGTTACGCGGCTATGGCTGGTTCATCCAACATGGCGTAGTAGCGTTCCTCGGCTTCGGCCGGCGGGATGTTGCCGATGGGCTCCAGCAGCCGGCGATTGTTGAAGCAGTCGACCCATTCGAGCGTGGCGAACTCGACGGCCTCGAATGAGCGCCAGGGTCCGCGTCGATGGATCACCTCGGCCTTGTAAAGACCGTTGATCGTTTCGGCGAGAGCATTATCGAAAGAGTCGCCGACACTGCCCACTGCGGGTTCGACGCCGGCCTCCGCCAAGCGCTCGGTGTATTGAATGCTGACGTGTTGGGCGGATTCAACCGGTCGTCGCAACACCAAGGGATTGGAGGTTGCAATGACGGTTCACCAACGCGCTTAGATCGGTGCACTCGAAAGAAGCTGGATTCGCCCGGGCGTCCGCCTGCCTGGCAGCGTGAGAATCACTTCCGGTTCTGGCAAGCTATTGCCTTGGGACATTCGAGCGAGGAGGCCGCACTGGATGCCGGTACATCAACGCCTCTTGGTCCGCGCTGGTTTCGGAGTACAGGAGGGATGCCGCCAACGCATTTGGCGCCGTGGGCGAAGCCGCCTTCGGGGCGATATCTTTCTTTCGGGAGCGCGAGGATATTGCGCTTGAGCTTGCCAAGGGGATCGGCATCCGGGCCATTGCTCGTAAGCTAGGTCGGCCGCCGAGCACAATCTCGCGGGAGGTCAGGCGCAATGCCGCGACGCGTAGCGGCAATCTGGATTACCGGCCAGTGCCGCCCAATGGCACGCGGATCGTGAGTCCCGCCGGCCTCCTGGCAAGCTGGCGGTCAATCCGGCTCTGCGTGAATAGTTGAGGAGCGCTTGGCCGGCAAAGTCACCAACCCCAATGGCGCCTCATTCGAGGGCCCCAAGGTGGGTGTGGAAAAAACGACAGAGCCGGAGGTGGTCGGCAACCTGGAGCCCCGAGCAGATCGCTAAATCGGCTTCAGATCGATTACCCAGAGGATCAAACCATGCGGATCAGCCACGAGACGATCTATCAGTCCTTGTACATTCAAGGACGCGGAGCATTGCGCCGAGGACTGACCCCATGTCTGCGTTCAGGCCGAGCGTTGCGCGTACCGCCCGAACGCGCGTACCGCGCGAACGGGCCCGAGTTCGCAACAAGTCCTTCATTGGAGACGCCCTTATAATAAGCGACCGTCCGGCCGAAGTTGCCGATCGGGCTGTCCCCGGACATTGGGAAGGCGACCTCATCCTTGGCCTCGGAAGCTAGGCGATCGGTACGCTCGTGGAACGAAGTTCACGCTTCACAATGCGTGCTTCACCTGCCGCGCATGCAATGGCTATCAGCAGAGCCTGCGCATCAAGAACGGTCCACCACTTGCCGGCCACGGCGTTGAAGCAGTCCGCAGAGCCATAGCCCGATCCATGGGCAAACTTCCCGAGCAACTGCGTCAGTCGCTGACTTGGGCCCATGGAGCGGAAATGGCGCAGCAGCCGACCTGCGCATCGACACCGGGCTCGAGATTTTCTTCTGCGATCCCCAAGCCCGTGGCAGCGAGACTCCAACGAAAACACCAACGGCTTGCTGAGACAGTACTTTCCAAAGGGCACGGATCTCAGTCGGCACACAGCCCGGGAACTGGACGCAGTCGCCCATGCTATCAACACAAGACCGCGCAAAACGCTCGGCTGGAAAACACCTGCCGAACTCCTCGACCAACTCCTTGGGGGACAGTATGATGCCGGTGTTGCGACGATCCGCTTGAATCCGCCTTGGCTGCCTCTATCGCTGTGATGGATGAGCCCGCCTCCCCGCACGGGCCGCCGATCATCGAGAGCCTGTTCCAGGGCATCGAGAACGAAGGCTGCATGCGCCGTCCGGCTCACCCGCCAGCCGACGATCCGACGGGCATAGGTGTCGATGACAAAGGCGACATAGACGAAGCCCGTCCAGGTCGCGACGCAGGTGAAGTCGGAGACCCGCAGCATGTTCGGCGCGGAGCAGTGGAACTGGTGGTTGACGTGGTCGAGAGGGCAAGGTGCGGCCTTGTCGCTCACCAGTGCGGATCGGCGGACGATGCCTTCGAGGCTCATGGCCTTCATCAAGCGGGCAACCGTGCAGCGGGCGACGTCGAAGCCCTCGCGACGCAACCGCCGTCAGACCTTGCGAACGCCGTAGACGCGGAAGTTCGCCTCAAACCGTCGGACCTCATGCTTCGAGGCTGTATCCCATCTTGCCCGAGCCGACAGCCGGCAGGGGTCGACGCGCTTGGCGACATGGTCGTGGTAGGTCGACGGGGCGATCGGCAGCACCTTGCAGATCGGCTCAAGCCCATGCGCCTTGCGGTGATCGTCGATGAACGCGATCGTGGCCTGAACCGGCGGTCGAGCTTCGCCTGGGCAAAATACGCGGAAGCCTTGCTCTCGTTGGCCTGCGAAGCTCGCGGCTCTCGCGTTCCAGAGCCTTCAGTTTCGTCGCAGCATCCGTGGGAACTCCGGCGCGCACGCCGCCGTCACGCTCGGCTTTCTTGCAGCCGATCTTGGCGGCGATCGATGAAACCGCCGCCCAGCGCGACGTATGCTCGCGTTCGTGATCCAGAACCAGCCGCACCGCGGGGGGGCCGGACCTCGGGAGAGAACTTGTTGGTCGCCTTGCTTGTCATGGTTCCACCTTCTCAGGAGTTGGAGCCTCCGATCAACCCGGGGCGGAACACAACAAGGGGCACGGATCAATCTGGGCGGAAACCTTAGAGAATCAGGCCCTCAGAGCCTTTGGTAATAACCGACCCCTCGCACCTGTTTGGGCTGGGTGTACAAGTCAGGTTTTCATCAGGTTGGACGAGTATGTCTGGCAGTAGAGCGCGACCACTTCCGTGCCCGCCCGCTCGTCTGGCAGACACACAAAGGAGAAAGATATGCCGTCAGCTACAAGCAGCGCCATCGTTTCCTGCCGCAGATCATCGCCCATCCGGTCTGGCCCTCCTTCAGGTCCCCTTGAGCCTGTGTCTCGTCGAGGAAATGGCCTGGGAGCGGGATCGTGGTTTCGTATGAGACAATCCGCCGGTGCGGCGACAAATGCGGTCCGCATACGGAGCCATTACGTCGCGGCACTTGATATTGCAGTGCAGCAAAGGTAGAGGGCCGCCCCTTATCGGAGTGTCGTCCATGGCCCTTACCAATGCTGGTAGCGAGGCAGAACCCGTCGAACAATCGAGCCATCCCGAAATCGAACAGGACAGCACCAAGGTGCTGATGCTAGGCGCGCTCGGCGTTGTCTATGGCGATATTGGCACCAGCCCGATCTACGCGTTCCGTGAGGCGCTGGTGGCGTCGTCGGGCGGCAATGTCGCCGAGCGCGGCGATATCCTCGGCGTGCTGTCGCTGATCATCTGGTCGCTGACTATCATCGTCACCATCAAGTACATCATGTTCGTGCTGCGCGCCGATAACGGCGGCGAGGGCGGCGTGCTGTCGCTGATGGCGCTAGCGCGCGGCAGTTTCCCCAAGCGGTCGGCGGTGATCCTGGGCATCGGCATCGTCGGCGCCTCGCTGTTTTTCGGCGACGCGGTCATCACGCCCGCGATTTCGGTGCTGTCGGCGGTCGAGGGTATGAACGTCGTCACGCCGACCTTCCAGCCCTATGTGGTGCCGCTGACACTGGTCATCCTGGCCATGGTGTTCGCGGTGCAGCGCTTTGGCACCGGCGGGGTGGGATTGGTGTTCGGCCCGGTGACCGCCGTATGGTTCCTGGCAATTGGCCTTTCCGGTCTCAACCACATCATCGCCGATCCAGAAATCCTGTGGGCGGTGAGCCCGCACTACATCGTCGCCTTCCTGATCAATTCGCCCGACGTCGCTTTCGTGACCATCGGCGCCATCTTCCTCGCCGTCACCGGCGCCGAAGCACTCTATGCCGATCTCGGCCATTTCGGCTGCAAGCCGATCGTGCTGGCCTGGCTGGCGATCGTGTTTCCCTGCCTGCTGCTCAATTATGCCGGGCAAGGCGCCTTCGTGCTGGCCAAGAACGGCGTCGTCGGCCATCCATTCTTCGAGATGAACGAAGGCTGGACGCTGATCCCGATGGTGGTATTGGCAACCGCGGCGACGGTTATCGCCAGCCAGGCGGTCATCTCCGGCGCCTTCTCGCTGACCCGGCAGGCGGTGCAGCTCAATATGCTGCCGCGCCTCGAAATCCTGCACACGTCGGAACGGCAGTCGGGCCAGATCTACATGCCGCGCGTCAATGTTATGCTGGCGTTGGCAGTGATGTTGCTGGTCGTCGGTTTCGGCGAATCGAGCAAGCTGGCCTCCGCCTATGGCATCTCGGTGACCGGCAACATGCTGGTGACGACGGTGCTGCTGTTCGTCGTCATGACGCGCATTTGGAAATGGCGCCTGTGGGTGGCGGTGGCGATGACGGCGGTGTTCGCGTTCATCGACATCGGCTTCTTTGCCTCCAACATCGTCAAGGTGTTCGAGGGCGGCTGGGCGTCGCTTGCGGTGGCCTTCACCATCGTTCTGGCGATGTGGACCTGGGTGCGCGGCAGCCGCTATCTGTTCGACAAGACCCGGCGCAACGAAATCCCGCTCGATTTCCTCGCCGGCAATCTGTTGAAGAAGAAGCCGCAGCTGGTGTCCGGCACCGCCGTGTTCCTGACCAGCGATCCGCAAAGCGCGCCGACAGCGCTGATGCACAGCCTGAAGCACTACAAGGTGCTGCACGAGCAGAACGTCATTCTGTCGGTGGTCACCGCACCGCAACCGCTGGTGCCCGACAGCGAGCGGGTCAAGATGGAGACAGTCAACGAGTTGTTCATGCGGGTGACGCTGACCTTCGGCTATATGGAGCAGCCCAACATTCCGCGCGCGCTGGCGACCTGCCGCAAGCAAGGCTGGAAGTTTGACATCATGACGACATCCTTCTTCCTGTCGAGGCGCTCGCTCAAAGCCTCGCCCAATTCGGGCATGCCGGTGTGGCAGGACAAGCTGTTCATTGGCCTGGCACGCACGGCCGCCGATGCGACCGAATATTTCCAGATCCCGACCGGACGCGTCGTCGAGATAGGAACGCAAGTGGCTATTTAGGGCATGCCGCGGTTGAGAAGAATCGGTGCTGTCAGATTGATTGAGCGGTAAGGAAAATCAGGTAGCAGCGCGCCCGGCACTGTAAGTTTCAGCGGCTTGATGCAGCGATAGCTGGCCGGGACGGCTGTCACGCTGTGGCGACACACGCGATTTTGTTCAGATTTGCATGGGGGCGTTACGCAGGTCTCGATGTTGAGCCGATGACAGCGCATTGCAGGGAAAGTGAGCAGGTCGGCAATCGGATCATGGATGGAAACGAACCGCTGAAGCTGGCGTGCCGACTTGAAGCGTTTCATGATCCTTTCGCGTCGTCGGGTCGGCTGGTGCGAATTTTCCGCTCGATTATTCAGGCCTGTGTGCGACCGGTGTTCGACGCCGGGCAAGAGGTCGCGCATGGCGGCATCATAGGATCGGAGCTTGTCGGTGATCATGATCCGTGGTGTCCGCCCTTGAGCTTTCAGCAACTTGCGCATCAGACGCTTTGCCGCCTTGGCATTTCGGCGGCTTTGTACCAGCACTTCGAGGACGAAGCCGTCCTGATCGACGGCACGCCAGAGCCACTGCTTCTTGCCACTGATAGCCACGACACATTCGTCGAGATGCCATTTGTCGCCCAGGCAGCCGGCTGATATTGATCTCCTGGGCGAAATGCCGTCCGAATTTCTCCGCGCAGCTTCGAACGGTCTGATGCGTGACGATGATGCCGCGGGCCGCCAGCATGTCCTCAACCATGCGCAGGCTGAGCGGAAAGCGAAAGTAGAGCCATACCGCGTGCGCAATGATCTCGGGGGAAAGCGGTGGCGACCATAGAGCGGACCACGAGCAACTTCTGACATGGCCCAATGTAAGCACATCTTCATAAGCTGTCGGTTGACTTTACGGTGCCGCGCCAAGCGAGCAGCATCCGGCCGGCGGGGCCGACCCCGTCTCCCGGCCGTGAGCAGAACGGCATCACGCAGGGGCCGCTTCATCCTCGACGCGGCCAGCCTGCTTTGCCGTTACCGCCGCCGCCGAAAGCGCCAGGCGTTGCCGCCAGGCGCCGGTCCGCCGGCAGCGGTTCGTCTCCACCGATGATCCGATTGCCAACCAATTCCACTTTCCCCCATACCTGCGTAACGCCGCTATGCAAATCTGGACAAAATCGCGTATGTCGCCGCAGCATGACAGCCGTCCCGACCAGCTATCGCTGCATCAAGACGCTGATATCTTTACAGTGGCCGCACGCCTCTCGCGCGCCAACGGCCAGTCGGTGTCGCGAATTGAGGCGCGCTGAAGCCGTCCGGCTCAGCCGATCATGGCGCTTCGGTTGCCGGGTTCGAGGTCGTGGCCTCTGCCGCTGCGCGATTCTAGCAATTGCGCCTTGGAGAGCTCTGCTTCAGCCTCGGCGAGGCATGGCTCGGCTGCGGTTCTCTGCCGCAGAAGGTCCGATTGCGAATTCTTGACGTTGTCACGACGTAGGCGAGCGGCCTTGGCGAACGTCGGATAAGCGAAATGATTGACATCGGAGATGCCGCCCTTCGTTTCCTCGGCGTTTATCTGGAACTCCAGTTCTCGCGCCATGCGTTCGAAATCGGCAATCATGATGTCTAGCTGGTGCAACTGTCGTCGCTTCTCATTCACCTGAAATTGCTTCAGTCGGACCAGATTACCTCGTGGCTTCATGACTCGGTACTCCGGTACCCATTTCGTCCAATCAAACCGCTCTCTCCCCTTGACGTTAGGCCTACAGCGACTCTCACGTTTTCTGCTGCGAGCGGAAACATATTTTCCAAATCCTTGGCCGATCGCTATGAGTTCAATGCATCGACAAGCATGCGAGCGGGGGACTTAAGGGGCGGTAAAAAAAGGCGGAATAGGGCGATTTTCACAATGTCTGCATATGAACGCGTTGAGACCTGCGGCGGGCTTGACACACAAAGCAATCGTCAAGATTTGCGACATGGACGCCGGGGGGCATGAATACGCCCGCCGTCAGCTACACGCCCCCCGATTTCCGCCGCCTATTATCGCCCACGCGCTCTGGCTTTATTTCCGGTTTCCGCTGAGCCTGCGTCTGGTTGAGGAAATGCTGCTGAAACGCGGCATCGTGGTTTCGTATGAGACAAGTCGCCGGTGGGGCATCTAAGTTCGGGCTGGACTGCGCTCGCTGCTTGCGCCGCAAGCCGCCGTGCCGGAATGATGTCTGGTACCTGAACGAAGTGGTCGTCACCATCGCCCGGCAAAAAGCTTTGGTTGTGGCGCGCCGTCGACCAGGATGGATATGTGCTGGACGAAATCGTGCAAAACCGCCGCAACACCAAGGCCGCCAAGCGCTTGCTGACGCGGCCGTTGAAGAAGCAGGGGCTCACGCCGAAGCGCATGATCACCGACTAGCTGCGCTCGTATGGAGCGGCAAAGCGACAGGTGATGCCGGAGGTCAAGCACCGGTCGCACAAGGGGTTGAACAACGGAGCGGAGAATTCCCATGTGCCGCCGCGAAAACGGGAGCGGATGATGCAGAGGTCCGATCGCCGGGAGGCCTGCAACGCTTCGTCTCGACCTTGTCAGCCCTCCGCAACCTCTTCGTCCCGCCCCAAACGTTCTGCTCTCGCCATACATGTTCATCGCCTCAGCGCGATGGCGCTGGTGATATCACGACGCGTTTGTACCGCTCGACCTACGTGTTTGATCCCAGACTTTGATGGCGCATACTTTTCGTCCGAATCAAAGGATGCGCTATGGGCCAGGTTCTTCATGGGAGCGCCACGACGACAGAG
>NZ_JAMYQD010000046.1:0-10973 GCF_040320665.1 Mesorhizobium sp. M0626
CTTACCAAAGCCGGAGCAGGTGCCGCGGAAGTGCTGGGCGGCGCGATTTGCCTGCTCGCCGCGCTCTTGGTGTTGCTGCAGGCGCTCATTATCGCGCTGACGCGGGCAGGGCTTGGCGCGGGGTGGTCTTCCCTGCTGGTCGGTGTGGTCGTGGCGGTCCTCGGCGTCATCCTGCTGCGGACCGGGACGGCCAGCATGGCGCCTTCGGAACTTACCCCCGACCGGACCCAGGGACAGCTCAAGCGCGACGCGAGCGCGATTAAGGAACAGGTGAGATGAACGAGAAATCCGCAGGCGAACTTGAACGCGAGGCCGAGGCTGCTCGCGCTCGGGTGATGGAGACCGCCGAATCCATTCGAGGCAAGATGACGCCTGGACAATTGCTGGATGAGTTCACCGGGCTGTTCTCGGGAGGGGAGAGCGCGGCCATGCTCAGCAATCTCAGAACGCAGGTCCGAGACAATCCTTTGCCGGTCACCATGGTGGGCGCAGGTCTGGCCTGGCTGATGTTCGGCAGCGGTACCTCAAACACCGCCCACCGTTCGGCTGGCTATCCATTGCCTCCAGCGCCGGGACGACATGATGTAGCAGGGGAGCGCGGCGGCTTGGGCGGCACGCTCTCCGACGCCGCGGAATCGCTCTCCTCGAGCGCTGCCAGCGTCGGCGACACCATATCGAGCACCGCAAGAGCCGCTGCGGCGGGTCTGACGGGAAGCGCTGCCAATGCAAGCTCGACGACTGGGGACATGGCGGCGAAAGCCAGCCGCTCCGCGCAAGATCTGTTGGAGGATCAACCCTTGGCCGTTGCGGCCGTCGGTCTCGCCATCGGCGCCGCTATAGGTGCAATTCTGCCCCATACCGCAACGGAGGACGAGCAACTAGGCGCCTATGGCGACAAGCTTCGCGATTCCGCCGAAACTTTGCTCGACAGGGGCCTCGATGAGGCCAAGCAGGTCGCCGCCGACGCCTATGAGACCATCAAGCAGGAAGCTGCACGGCAAGATATGGAAGCAGACACGATAGCCGATCAGCTCGGCGAGATCGTGAAGTCCACAGCAGACAAGACCGAGCATGCCGTGCGCGAACGTATTTCCGATACGCCTCAGCGTCAAACCTAGCCTGATGGTCCTGGATCAGCGATAGACGGTTCCAGAAGGCGTGCATAATAGTCGCGCTGATCGCTGCGCGTGGAGCTCGATCATGCCCTTCAAAGCACGTGGAAGATGGGCGGACGGGGACTTAATTCCTGACCACCTTGCAACCTGTCAGATTTTCCGACTGGCCAGCAATCTTGTCAGCCAGTCAGGATCCATTTCGGGAACAGAGGACAAAAGCCGTTCGGTGTAAGCGGCATGCGGAGGTGTGAGAACCACGCTCTTCAATCCCTGCTCGACGACTTTGCCGCCGTGCATGACGACAATCTCGTCTGCTATCGCGCGCACCGTGGCAATGTCATGGGTAATGAAGATGTAGCTCATCCCGAGTTCACGCTGTAGGCGCATCAGAAGCTTGAGGATCTCCTCCTGCACAATTTGGTCGAGCGCGGATGTGATCTCGTCGCAGATGATAAGCTCCGGTTCGGCAGCCAATGCCCGCGCAATGCAGACGCGTTGTTTTTGGCCACCTGATAGCTCGCCAGGTAGACGTTCCAGAAAATCCTCGCTCATCTCGACCATGTGCATAAGTTCGCTTATCCGGCGATCTCTCTGCGCGCCTTTGAGGCCGAGGTAGAATTCGAGTGGCCGCTCTAAGACTTCTTCGACCGTTTGGCGCGGATTAAGGGCGTTGTCGGGCATTTGATAAATCATCTGGACGCGACGCAGGACCTCCTTGGGCCGCGCCTTCAGGCTCTTGGAAAGGAGCTGGCCTGCGAAAGAAATCGAACCCGAACTTGGCGGCAAGAGTCCGGTAACGACTCGAGCGAGCGTCGATTTCCCAGAACCGGATTCGCCGACCACAGCGACTGTTCTTCCGCGCGGAACCTTGATGGAGACATCCTGGAGCACCTTGACCCCTCCGGCATAAGCCGCGGTGACGTTGTCTATCGTCAAGAGATAGTCATCGGCTGGAACTTCGGGCTTGGCGAGCTTGCGGACTGCCCAGAGCGTCCTCGTATATTCCTGGCTGGGGGAGGCCAGCATCTGGCGTGTGTCAGCCACCTCCACGGTAACTCCGTGTCGCAGAACCATGATGCGATCCGCCATTTGCGCCACCACCGCCAGGTCATGCGTTACGTAGATTGCAGCAGTACTGAATTCCTCAACGATGTTGCGAATGGAGGCAAGGACTTCAACCTGCGTGGTCACATCGAGCGCCGTTGTTGGCTCGTCGAATATTATGAGGTCCGGTCGACAAGCCATTGCCATCGCTGTCATGGCCCGTTGCAACTGCCCGCCTGAGACCTGATGAGGATAGCGAAAGCCTATGCTCTCGGGTTCTGGGAGCTGAAGACGCCGATAAAGATCCACGGCGCTCCGGTTCGCCTCTTCCCGGCTGACGATTCCATGCGCCACCGCGGTTTCGATGGTTTGTTCCAAAAGCCGATGTGCCGGATTGAAGGAGGCCGCCGCGCTTTGCGCGACATAGGCAATGCGGGAGCCCCGGAGACGACGGCGCCCCTTTTCATTGACTGCCAGGAGATCAATCCCGTCGAACAGGACCGAGCCCTGTGTGATCCGGCAGCCCGGTTTGGCATAGCCCATTGCGGCAAGGCCAATGGTGGACTTGCCGGCGCCTGACTCGCCGATTAGGCCAAGAACCTCCCCCCGCTTCAGCGTAAGATCGATCCCGCGGACGATGGGATGCCACTGTTCGTCCGAGGATCCCTCCACATGCAGATTGCGGATTTGCAGTAGATCCTTTCCTTTTTCGCGTGAGCCTGGATCGCTACTTTTCATCCCGCAACCCGCTTGTTGCGTGCAGGTACCAGTCCACAACGAAATTTACGGATACGGTAAGAAGAGCTATCGCGCCGGCCGGAAGCAGCGGCGTGACATCGCCGTAAGTGATCAGGGTTGCGTTCTCGCGCACCATTGATCCCCAATCGGCCGTCGGCGGCTGAATACCGACTCCGAGGAACGACAGCGCCGCGACTGTCAGGAACACGAAGCAGAATCGCAAGCCGAACTCGGCGACCAGTGGAGGCATGACATTGGGAAGGATTTCATTGGCGATGATCCATCTCGGTCCCTCGCCGCGCAATCGCGCCACCTCGACATATTCCATCACGGCCACGTTAAGCCCAACGGCGCGAGAAAGCCGAAAGACACGGGTGGAATCGAGAAGCGCAATGATAACAATCAGGCTGGTGATCGACGAGCCGAAGATCGACAGAAGCACCAGCGCGAAGATCAGACTCGGGATCGACATCAGCACGTCCACCGCACGCGACAAGATCTGGTCGAGCCACCCCCTATACAATGCGGCAAGGAGGCCGAGCGACACGCCTACCGCGAAGGAGAGCAATGTAGTCGCGACCGCGATAGCGATGGTGTTGCGCGCACCGTAGATCAAGCGGGTGAGCATGTCGCGGCCGAGCTGGTCGGTTCCCAATTTGAATTCCTGATTCCACGGCGCGAAGGCTTCGCTGAAGACCTGCGTCTCGCCATATGGGGCTATCCAGTGCGCGAAGACCGCAACAAGGACGTAGCCAACGATCACCACGATGCCGAACCATGCACTAAGCGGTGCCTTCTTCAGCGCTGTTGTCGCCCGGCTGGCACGCGAGCGCCTCAGCCTCTGAACCGCCGCGATAGATTGGGATCTGGTCATCGAGGGTGCAAGAGCCTGGGGTTGGTGGCGATGGAAATAATGTCGGCCAGCAGGTTGAGAAGGATGTAGGTCGCGGCGAAAATCAGGGCACAGGCCTGGACAACCGGAACATCCCTGGATTTTACCGCATCAACCATCAGTTGGCCGATCCCGGGATAGACGAAAACGACCTCGACCACGACCACTCCGACGATGAGATATGCCATATTGAACGCCACGACAGTGACGATGGGAGCCCAGGCATTGGGCAGGGCATGCCTCAGCACGATCACCATCGGGGACATTCCCTTGAGGCGCGCCATATCGATGTAGGGGCTTGCGAGCATGTTGATGATGGCCGCTCGGGTCATGCGCATCATGTGGGCCACGATCACGAGTGTAAGGGTGATTGCCGGCAGCGCCACTTTCCAGAGGTGCTCCCAAAATGGGGTCTGATCGTTCACATTCGACAATGTCGGAAATTTGGGAACCGCATTAAGTGCCCAGGTCAGTGAGATACTGAGCCAATGGGGCAGGGATTGAGCGAAATCGGATGCAATGAACGTGTCGCGCGAGATCACCAGGTAGGCGAGCATATAGGCGACGAAAAACTCCGGGAACGAAATAGTTGTCAGTGTCACGGCATTCACCAGCCGGTCGAACCAGCCGTTGCGGTACAGCGCGGCGAGAATGCCAAGCCCAAGCGCCAGCGGAACCGCTATCAGCGCGGTCACCGCTGCAAGAAACATCGTATTGTAGAGGCGTGGCGCGATGATCTCGGCCACGGTACGCCGATATCCGGTGCGGCTCGCGAACGAAGAGCCGAAGTCGCCGTGAAGCATTTGCGCGACCCAGACGAAATAGCGCTCGACAGGCGGACGATCGATGCCGATTTCCCGCTGAAAGGCGGCGACCGTTTCGGGCGTCGCCGACTGCCCGAGCGTGGCCTTGGCGAAGTCGCCCGGAAGCATCGCGATGGCAGAGAAGATGATGATGGACACGATGAACAAAGTGACCAGGCCGAGGCCAAGGCGCTGCAGAACCGTTCTTGCGACGGGGTTCATGTGAGTGCCGTCTCCCTTTGGGCGGCAGTCCTGCACTCGGAGCAAGCCGACCGGAGCCTCACAACCATCGTGGCCCCGGCCGCCTTTTCATGCCGTGGCGATCCACCAGCGTTCGGCCATTTTCAGTCCATCGTTCTCCCAGTTGGGCGCCACTTCGCCATGTGCGAGCTTTTTGGATTGGGCGCTGACGAAATTGTTGAAGACCAGCACGATGCTGCCGCCATCGTCGTGGGTCAGTTGCTGCATCTCGGCATACATTCCCGCTCGCTTGGCCTCGTCCGTCTCGGCCCGCGCCTTAACAAGCAATTCGTTGAAATGGGGATTTTTCCAGAACGACTCATTCCAGCTGGAGTCCGCGGCGAAGGCTTGCGTGAACATCCAGTCGGCCGTCGCTCGACCGCTCCAATAGGATGCGCACCAGGGTTTCTTGAGCCAGATATTGTCCCAATAAGCGTCCTCGGCCTCCCGCACGACATTGACGTCGATGCCGCATTGGGCTGCCGTCTCGCGAATGAGCGAAGCCGCATCCACCGCGCCTGCAAAAGCGGCATCGGCGACCGAGAGATCCACCTTCAGGTTCTCCATTCCGGCCTTTTTCAGGTAGTGCTTGGCTTTTTCCGGATCGAAGTTGTGTTGCGGTTGCGGATCCTTGGCGAATTTGATCGCTGGCGCGATCGGGTTGTCGTTAGCCACGGTGGCGTGGCCGAGAAAGATCTTGTCGACGATTTCTTGGCGATTGATCGCCCATTTCAATGCCGTTCGCACGTCTGGATTATCAAACGGCGCCATCGCGGCATTCATCGGCAAGGTATAATGTCCGTAGCCGGTGACCTCGACGATTTCCACCTTCGGATTGCGTTTCAACATGCCGAGGGTCTTGAGGTCGGCGCGGCCGATATAGTCCACCTCGCCCGTCGACAAGGCCGCCATGCGAGCGGCAAGATCAGTGATGGCGATGAATTCCACCTCGTCGAGATAGGGCTTGCCGTTTTTGAAGTAGTTTGGATTGCGCTTGAGTTTCGCCGAAACGCCGGGCTGGAAATTCTCAAGGAGGAAAGCGCCGGTGCGAACCCCTGAAGCCCAGTCCGCCTTGCCGTCCTTGGCTGGCATGATGACCAGATGGTAGTCACTCATGATGTAAGGGAAATCGGCGTTGCCGCTCTTGAGCGTGAAGACCACCGTTTCCGGGCCGTCGGCCTTGATCCCGGCGACGGACTCCAACAGCGACTTCGCCGCCGATTTTGTGTCCTTGCCCATGTGATATTGCAATGACGTCACGACGTCATCCGCCGTCACAGTCTTGCCGTTGTGGAAGGTTGCGCCTTTGCGCAGCTTGAAGGCCCAGGTCTTGGCCCCATCCGAAGATTCGAAGCTCTCGGCGAGGTCCGGTTGGACATTGCCTTTGGCGTCGACCTCAGTGAGGCTGTTGGATAGCGAGCCCGAAAACGCGGTTTGTGTGAACGTATCGGGGTAGCCGGCCGGATCGATTGAATCCGTCGTCGCGCCATGAGCCATGCCGAGCTTGGCGAAGCCGCCGTGCATCGGTTCGGCACGCGCCCTGGCGACGAAGAGCGTGTCGGCGGCGGCGACCGTCAGGCCTGCGGCTATCCCAAGATGAATGAAGTCGCGGCGGGAAACTTTGTCGCCACCGACCAGGCTTTGCGCGAGACCAAGCTTGTATTCAGATTCTGACATTTGACTCTCCCATTGCGGAGTTCTCCGCGTTATTTTTTTCAAGCACCTGCGAACAAATCTGCTAGTTGGCTTCGGCCATCTTTCTTCGAATTTTTCCAATCCCAATCGGCTTTTGGGCCAATCAGGCCGTCACATAGATGCTGCCGGCTTCGACGGTGACTGGAAATGTGCGAGCGCGAATGGACGGATCGACCAAGGCTTCACCTGACTTGATGTCGAATTCCCAGCCATGCCAGGCGCATCGAACGATCTCGTTTTCGCGATGATAGATGAATTGCGCTTGTTCAACGGGCGCGGTTGTCCCGCATTGCGGTCCCTCGCAAAGTGGAGCGCCGCGGTGCGGACAGACATTCAGCAGCGCGTGGAATGAATCTCCGATGCGGAAAATCCCGACCGAAAGGCTGCGGATCTTGGCGATAAACGGAGATCCTGTTTCGATCTCGTCGACGCGGCAGATATATGTCTTCTCGGGCATCGTATGCTTCCTCAGGCAGCATTCGCGGCTTGCGCACGGGGGATGCGTTTGTAGACTTCCAACGCATTCAGTCCCATGATCTTGCTCTTCCAGGCAGGAGGGATTTGCAGCGTGTTGGCATCGTCGTAATCCCAGTGCGGATAGTCCGACGCAAACATCAGCGTGTTTTCCCCGTCCATCGCTTCGAGCGTGGACCAGAGATGTTGGATGTTTGCAGGTTGCTCCAGCGGCTGCGTGGAAAAGCGGATGTTGCGCCGGCAATATTCCGATGGCAGCATCTTCAGCCATGGCGTCTCTTTACGCAGCGCTTTGTAGTCGGCATCCAGGCGCCACAGGACCGACGGAACCCAGGCGACACCGCACTCGATGATCACGAAGTAGAGGTCCGGCCACTTCTCGAAGACGCCATGGGCGATCATGCTTGCCACGTGCGACATCGCGGACATGTGCAAAATGGCATGCGTTTCCCAGAAGAATGTCGTGGGCGCAGGCGCAATGGCAGTTGAATTCACGCCGCCATGCCCGCCCAGATGTATGGCGAACGGCAACCCTACTTCAGCGCAAGCTTCGTAGATCGGATGGTAGAACGGGTCTCCATACGGCTTGACGGACCCTTGGGAAGCGAGAACCTGGACCATACGCGGATGACTGCCCAGACGGCGTATCTCGGCGGCAGCGAGCTTCGGATCCTGTGGTGCGATGATGATCGAACCCATGAAACGATCGTCTTTCGGCAGCCATTGGTTGATCTGATAGTCATTGTAGGCGCTGACCAGGGCGCTGGCATAGTAAGGATTGGCGAGGGTCGACGCCTCGATCGGCTCATCGCCGGTGAGGATCGCCACGTCGACTTTGTACTTGTCGAGGTGCTTCTCTTTCATGATGAGATAATTGTCGGCTTCCGTCTTCGGACGGACGTCCTTGCGGGAGAAGTCCTGCGGATGAAACCAGGGGCGATGGCCATGCGGAAATGCGCCGACTGGACCTGTTTTCTCGCCCTCGGTGAACATGTCTTTCCACAAGCCGGAAAGGTATGGCGTCAACACGGTGGCGCTTGACCAGTAATTGTGACAGTCGCAATCAACTATGAACACTTTGTTCCGCTCCGTGGCCCGTCCCGGCGGTGCGCCGGCCGATGATCTGGTGCAGCTTCCCCCTTGAGTATTGTTTGATCAAGCTTATGGTAGGCAGGAACATGATCGAATTTTTCGATCGGGATTTCCATGCAGCTTGATCACATCGAAACCTTTCTCGACATCATCGAATCGAGAAATTTCAATCGCACCGCAGATCGGTTGGGCTTAACCCAATCGACAATCAGCACCCGCATCAAGAACCTGGAGAGCGCAATCGGATCTGAACTGTTCCAACGCGGACGCGCCGGGGCAGAGCCGACTGCCGCAGGGCGCCGGTTCGAAGCCTACGCAAGATCTCTGGTATCCACTTGGTCGCAGGCTCGCCACGATGTCCGGGCCTTCAACCGTTTCGAAGGCACCTTGCGCGTTGCCGCCCAAGTGGGCATGACCCGCTCAGTCCTGCCCGGGTGGGTCGAAACCCTGTGCCAAGCACTTCCGAAGTCCTCAATCCATGTCGAGTCGGATTATTCGAACCAGATGGTCAGCGACCTCAGCATGGGAAACCTGGATATCGCGGTGCTTTATGCCCCCCGCTACTTGCCTGAGATCGCATACGAGCACCTGATGGTCGAGGAATATGTAATGGTTTCGACTGCCGCCAGAAACCTGTCGGACGTCGATCCCGACACCTACATCCGACCAGGCTACACCGTCGTGCTGGAGAAAACGCACGCAGAGATGCTGGCCCAATTGGCGATCTGCCGACTTTCGACCGGATCGGAAGCTCTGGCGGAGATCATGCTCCGGCGAACGGGCGGCACTTGCTACATGCGCAGCGATGATGCGCGCAGGTTTACCGGTGAGCTTCCATCGTTCCTGGTCGAAGGAGCGCCGACCTTGCACCAGCCAGTCCATACGGCGATACTGGCACGCCGCAAACACGAACCGATCATTCGCAAAGGCATCCGTGCTCTCCATCTCGCTGTTATGTCGCTGGAGGTTTAATCGATATTCCCGATCATAACGCTGGAATAATATTGCTGTTCAGCGGGGTAAGAACTGGCATGTTCGCTCGACCTAACGCCGAGCCGCACGATGAATGCATACGCCTCCATCCAAGCCTCAGATGTCGTGCCCACCATGCGTCAGCGGCGATGGGCACAAAAGACGCGAGATATAGTGCTCTGCCGTCGCGTGATAGACGAGACGCACGATGTGAAAACATTTGTTCTCACATCTGCCGCTGGTCGGATGTTCTGCTTCAGCGCGGGCCAGTATGTTCTCGTGCACCTCAGGATCAACGGCGCCACAATAACGCGCGCCTACTCGGTATCGTCACCGCCGACGCGACCGCTTGATCTTCAGATCACCGTGAAGCGAACGCAGGGCGGGCTCACTTCCAACTGGATCCATGACCATTTGACGCCGGGCAGCGAGATCGAGATCGAAGGGCCGCTCGGTTCGTTCAATCTGGATAAATTGCCGTCGGAGAAACCTGTTTTCCTTTCGGGCGGGAGCGGCGTGACTCCGACCATGTCAATGCTGCGTGCGCTTACAGACCGCGCAGACGACAGGGAGATCCGCTTCATTCACAGCGCGAAAACCCCAGGCGACATCATCTTCCGAGCGGAACTGGAAGCACTTGCCGCTCGCTTTCCCAATGTTCAAGTGACTTTGGTTTGCGGCCAGGGAGGTCCCGCTTGGACGGGTTCAACCGGCCGAATTGATGGTCGGATGCTGCTGAGCCTGGTTCCCGATCTTCAAAAGCGCACTGTTTTTGCCTGTGGGCCCGAAGGGTACATGAAGACGGCACGCGCCTGCCTTGATGCAATAGGCTTCCCGCCAGCGCAGTATCACGAGGAGAGTTTCGGAGGCAGCAATGGTTCTCGGTCGGAATTGGGCTTGGCGATTTCGTCTTCGGTCCGTTTTGTCCGCTCGGGTGTGGAGCATCGCTGCGCGCCCGGAGAGACCCTGCTGGACGCGGCGCGGAACTGTGGCATCTACATCCCAACCGCCTGCCAGCAGGGCGTTTGCGGAACGTGCCGAATAGCCAAACTATCCGGCGAGGTTACCATGGACGATTTAGGCGGACTGAATGCTAAAGAGAAATCTGCCGGCTATGTCCTGGCATGTTGCAGCCGCCCGCGAGGGACGGTTTTGCTCGACGCTTAGCTCGGCGTTGTTGACTGTTGGAAGATTCCGTCGGCGCACGCATCGGCGTCAGGGTCTAACCCAACGGCTCGACGCTCGAAGCTGTCAGTCCGTTATCGGCCCCCAAATGAGACGTTGGAAGCATTGAGGGCAGGGGACAGTTCGTGGCGCAAACGAGATAGCAGCTCCGAGTAGTCATCGCTGTTCGCGAAACGGTCGATTTCTGGACATCGCAATGTCGGGTATGGACTAACGCGCTATCTAGGCTCGAGGACCAATTCAGGTACGCGCCTGACATTAGGTATTGAGCATAGATCCGTGCGTCCCGGAAAGCGGACGCGGCACGATCCGGGTTAGGCGAGTAAGATACGCTCGATGACGGCGGCGCGCGCGGGAACGTCGCAACCAAGGATGAAGCTGTTGCTGGAGTCGAGCGGGCATTCACGCGGCCATGCCGGAGCAGATCGGCGCTACGACGGCCCAGCAGCCTTTGTCGCGGGGGGTTGTGTGCGTCAAGTTCTGCAAAATGGGGCAGCCATGATGCTGGTCATGCGGCTTGGCGCAGAGCGAGTTTCTTGTGCTCGCGCAGGTCGTCCATGTTGATGTATCGGTTGGCCTCCATCCAGTTTTCATTGGTCTCGACGGCCAACGCCCTGACCAGGCGCATGCAGCTTTCGGTGTTGGGGAAGATGCGCACGACATAGGTGCGCCGGCGGATTTCCTCGTTGAGCCGCTCCAGCATGTTGGTGGATTTGAGATGCT
>NZ_JAMYQD010000047.1:0-10224 GCF_040320665.1 Mesorhizobium sp. M0626
GGCGTTCCTTCGCGGGAATCAGGTGACGTGAACAATCACCAGCCTGCCATGACCGCCCCCTCTCAGCGAATTTGCAGAACTCTCAGCACACTACCTCGCGGGGGGACACCTTGCGGCGGGCGGGCCGCTGGGCCCGACCGGTGAGACTCAGCGCCCGCCGGCAAACAATATCGCACGCCTGCCAATGCCCACGAATCATACAAACGGAGGAAGGAAGATCTAACCAGCTATCGCCATTTCCGATGCGAACGCCTAAGCCTTTTATGAGACCTAAGCGCAGCTTGCAGGCCGCAGCATGGTCCCAATTTGGGACGAATAGTTTGGCACCCATATTGCACCCACATCTTTCGCCGGCTGATCCCCGGTCCTGATCGCGTACTCTGATCAGGTGTAAGGCTCGCCGGGCTCGAGGTAGTTGGGGTCTTCGCCCGGCGAGTTGTCTACCAATGCGCAGTCACAGCCACACGGTGACGCCATACTCCGAAATGCCGCAAGCATTCCGCGGTTGTGCATCGCCCGACCAAGGTCCGATCGGTATGGGACTTCAGTCGCGCAAAGGGCGATACGGTCTGCGACTCCGGAGTTTTTTGCTAGATTTCAGAGGGTTACAAAGCGCTTCGCAGTCGTCAGTCGCTCATTGCAACAAGCATTTATCTAAAGTTCATTCAGTCGAATTAGGAAACTCTTATAAGCCGCTCTATAACGAATCGGCGAGGTGGCTATTCGACTGAGGAGGTACCATGACATCCCGAAAAACGCTGTTGGCAGCGCTTGCCGCGCTTGCGCTAGTGACCGCTCCTGCTTTCGCTGGCGCGGGTGGAAACGGAGGTGGTCACGGCAATGGTGGTGGTCACGGCAATGGCGGTGGTCACGGCAGTGGCGGTGGTCACGGCAATGGCGGTGGTCACGGCAATAGCGGCAAGTCCGGCAACAGCGGCGGGAAGTCCGGCAACAGCGCTTCGCACGGCAAGTCGGCATCGGCTCACGCCGGAAAGAAGGCCTCGGCCGACGACCAGGTCGCCGTCGACGACATTGAGGTCGCCGCGACGCCTAAGGACAAGAACATTCACGCCAAGCTTGGCCGGCTGAACTCGCTGCAGCGCAACATCAACGCATATATGAACTCCAAGAGCAAGAAATTCGCCGGCATTCAGGCTTATGTGACAGCGTCGGCGGCCGCGAAGAGCGCCCAAGCCGCGGTGGATGCCGCCCAAGCCGAAGTCGACGCTTTGAACGCCAAATTGAACGACCCGAATACTCCGGCCGACCAAGTCCCGACCCAGGAGCAGATCGATGCAGCGCAGGCAGCGCTCGATACGGCCAATATAGCGGCGGCCGATGCTGCTGCCGCCGTCCCATCGCTGGATGACGCGCTCGCCGATATGGCCAACAAGCCGGTCGACGCCAAGGTCACCGAATGGGCCAACGGCGTGCTTGCCGAGAAGATCGACGAGATGGCTGCCAAGCAGACTCCCGCGGCAACGCCGTAAGGCGGTCACAGCCGAGCGATCCTAGCCGAACGTCCAAGCCGCCGGGTCACACCCCCGGCGGCAGGGCGACGACGAGCTTGCCACCTTATTCTCCTCTTTGAGGGCGACCCTAAACAAGCGGAGTCGCTACCGACGCGTAGGAACAAAAGTGCCGAAATACCGTGTTGAGGATATCGCAGCCGATGCCGTGACGGCCACCCACACCGTCAACGCGAAAACTCCGATCAGGGCGGCGCGCGAAGCGGCGGAACGCGACGTCATTCTACGCCCGGCCACATCTTCGAATACAGCTCAGCCTGTAGGGCGGTCCATACCCGGCTGGCCGCGGCTCACGCTGGTTTCTTGAAACGCACCATGCCGCTGACCTCGATGAGTTCGACTATTGACCCGGACCAGGGTTCTCTCGGTCTGGTTTTGAGCGAGGGGGGAAGCAATACGATTTCCTGGACGTGCCGCTTGAGGCGTTTGTCGCGTTCAAATCTGCCTTCACCAAGGGCCGCTATTCAACAATCACATCCGCAACCAACTATGCATTCCGGCTCGCCCAAGAAAAGGCTGCAGGCTCCTTGGACGATTAAGGGAGGTTCTTTCAGAAAAACGGCCCGCGCTGATCGAAGGGCGCGGGCCGGTCCGTTGCCGCCGGTCGGCAGCGGGAGGCATCCATTCCGGCCGGTGCAAACCGGCCCCTCCCGCCACAATTAGCAACCTTCGGCAGTCGTTTTCATCTGTCCAGGGGCTGCGGACTTGGCACTGGTGTCATCCTGTTGACCAGGAGCGGCCTGCTTAGCACTGCCACTCTGCTGGCCCGGCGCACAGTCCTTCGCTGAGTTCGAATTGGTCGACTTCGTTGTGGTCGAATCCGTGTTGTTATCTGTCGTCGGCATCGTTGTGGTAGTGGAGGAGCCACTCGACGTCGTCCCTGTTGTCCCTGTCGTCCCCGCGAACGCAAGCCCGCTGGAAAGAGCCATCATGGCAGTGGCAAAAAGAAGCCGTTTCATTCTTCATCTCCTAATGGCAAGTAATGTCCCTTCCATTCGATAACGGGGGATGCGAAGGATCGGTTCCAACGCGACCTTGTCTTGACCGGCAGCTTTGGGGCGGCCGTTAGCGGACTGGCAGCCTTCACGCGGCGGATCTTCGGTAGCTGACATTCCGGCTAGCGCGGACATCGCCTTCCCCATGGGCAGAAATTAGTCTCCTGGGGCCCGCCCACGTTTCTCTCAAGCCACCGATTTCATGGCCGACAGGTTATCACGATGTGTCTGAAGGTGGAGAAGCTGATCGTCGCCCCTTGGTTGTGCAGCCCTTCAGCCGTGGGCCAACCTCCGAAAACCCTTGAAAAAGGACTTGAAGTCGTCCCGCACCAGAGCGAACGTCTTCGGATGATCGGGATAACACGGCGGTCACGAGACACCTGTTCCCGCGTCTTTTGCTCGCTCGCCGGCGCAGCGGCAAATTGATCATAGAGTGTACTAAGTGGTCTTGCTGCTCCGGCATCTCGCCGTGAGGAAGAAATGACGCTGAGGATGCCCAACTGTCGTCGGGTCCGCTGGCCGCGCTTATGGGTCACGCCGCAGGCGTTGCAATCCCTTCTAAAGCGATGATCCTGGTGTTAGCGGAACGTTTGCGGATCTCGATCAGCCGGGCGTATTCCGGCGAATTATACCAGCCCATCAATGACGCCATGTCGGGGAATTCGACAATGACCAGTCGGTGTGGATCCCAATCACCTTCCAAAACCTTGGTGGCGCCACCGCGGCCCAGGTACCGCCCACCGTACCGCTCTTCGGTAGCGGGAACGTCCCGCCGATATTCCTCGAACAAGGCAGCGTCTTTTACGTCTACGTCCGCTATCAGATAGGCAGCCATCTGTGTTTCCTCCTTAGACCTCGCTCGCCCTCCTCGGCTTCGGCGTCGTCGGTCCGCACCCTAACGGCCATCTCCGTGGCGACATCCAGCGCCAGCGCGCTTTTCGATGATTGTTGGCGCTGCCACGGCTTTCCTTCTTTCGCATAGTTCGCAAAGATTAGCATGATCGCTGCTCTCGTGTCTGGCGGTCTCCCTCAAAGCGTCATCGAGCGCCCTTCAGATGAGACACCGCCGTCTCGACAGGTAGGCTCGGCAGGGTTCGGTATTTCTTCGGTTCTTTTCAACCAAAGCTTGTCGAAAAGCGCGAATGAAAATAGGAAATATGCAACCTGAAAGAATGATAAAAATCAGCAAGGTCCATGCAAGGGACTTCCAGAACGAATCGGTTGCTAGGTAAGTCCAGGTCGCTACCACGGTCGACGTGGCAAACATCCCAATCAGTAATCGCGGAAAAAACATCATGTTCAATGCCGCCCCATAGCTGGACCGACCGGTCTCACGTCTACTCCCCAGAAGAACGTAAGGTTTCACTAATTAGTAATTGCGCAAGCACCAATGGCCAGAACCAAACCTTCCGAACAGCTTTCCCGGGCTGAAATCGAGCGCTTCCTGGCGGCAGCCGAAGCGCTGCACAAGAGCATCGTCGGGCCGCTGTGCGTACCACAGCGAGCATGCCAAGCTCTGTGAGCTCCATCGACCCCTTTTGAAGGCGATCGAGAACATCACCGGCCACAAGGCGCAGTTCATCCAAAGGAACGGGACAGGGCCGTCTCAGCCGCGCGGGAGCCGTCTGGCTAGCCGCCGGTCAAGTCCTAAGCTCGGATGCGAAGCTTCGCTTCTCTTCCCGCAGGGTATTGCGATGCATTTTAAGCGCTTGAGTTTGCCGACGGTCTTCTCGAAGCGTACACTTTATTACCTGGGGTGGCGAAGCCCGCCAGCCGAATGGTTGCCCTCCGCTCGCAGCCAACCGGCTCCGTGGCTCGGTGAATGGCTAGCACTGTCGCAGCAGTCCTCCGAACGCAGCCCGCCATGGCGGTGGCCAGCTTAGCAGTCTGATGCCCCCTCGTGGGCGAGATTGTCCACGTCGAGCGGATTGCTGACCAGTTTCAGCGCGCCGTCCGGGTTGCGCGGCCATTCCGCTTCCGGGCGATCCCAATAGAGTTCTACCCCGTTGCCGTCGGGATCGCGCACATAGATCGCCTCCGAGCCGCCATGGTCATTCGCGCCGGTGAGCGTCACCCCTGCTGCTCGCAGGCGGCGCAGCGCAGCCGCCAACGCCGCCCGTGTCGGATTGAGAAAGGCGACATGGTGTAGGCCCGTCGTGCCAATGGGGGGCGCGGCGCCGCCGCGGCCTTTCCAGTTAGTGAGCGCCAGATGATGGTGATATCCGCCCGCCGCGAGAAAGGCAGCCTCCTCGCCTAGCGACAGGTTGACGCCGAACCCGAGGGCACCGCAATAAAAGGCTAGCGATCGCTCGATGTCGGCGACGTTGAGATGGACGTGACCGACCCGAACGCGCGGGTTGATGGCATATTTTTCGACGAAGCTGGCGGCGTCATTGGGATTGATCGATTGATCGTTCATGGCCTCCGCTCCCCTGCTGGCGATTTCGACAAGCGTAAATATCGCGCAAATGCATTGCCCGGAAAATATGAGATGACTGGAATGAGCATCCCGTTTTCTGCATAATCCGGGAATGCGCATCGACGAGATATGTGTCTTCATCAACGTCCTCGAGGCAGGGAGCTTTGCCGGCGCGGCGCGCCGTCTCGGCATGCCTGCAACGACAGTGAGCGCCAAGGTCGCGGCCCTGGAGCGACGGCTCGGGCTCTCGTTGATCCAGCGCACGACCAGAAAGCTGCGCGCTACGCCCGAGGGCCAAGCCTATTTCGAGCGGTGTCGCATCGCGCTGCGAGAAATCGAGACCGTCGAAGCTGAGCTTCGCGCAGAGTCGGCGGGGATGGACGGACAGCTTCGGCTGACGGCGTCAGTGGATATCGCGCAGACGCTTCTACCGCCTGTTATTGCAGCGTTCCGTAAGGCTTATCCGGCGGTCGCCGTTGATCTCTTCGTCACCGACCGCGTTGCCGATCTCGTCGCCGACGGCATCGACCTCGCCGTGCGCGTCGGCCCGTTGCGCGATTCCAGCCTGATCTCACGCGCTTTCGTGACGGGTCCTTCAGGACACTTCCAAGGCCTACCTCGGCCGCCGGGGCACACCTGTCTCACTGGAGCAACTCGAACATCACGATCTAATCGCCCTCAGCAAGGCATGGGCGCGACCGCTGCCGATGCTGGCGGGCGACCGGAAGATCGGTGTTGACCTGACAGGGGGCCTCACCTGCGATGATCTGCTAACGGTGAGGGCGCTCGTGGCGATAGGATTGGGCATCAGCTTTCTTCCAGGCTATCTCGCCCATCAGCTCGATCTGGTGCGGGTACTCCCCGAACTGCGTTCACCGTTTGCCGGCCTATTCTCTGCTTATCCGGCACAGAAGTGGGCGCAACGACACCGGTATTGGTTTGAGAGGAATCCGGTGTGATTCATAGATTGCCGACTGATTCTGGAGGTCGGCAATGTCTACGAAGATGACGGAGATGGATTGGTCGGCGGCGCTGGAGGTGTTCCGCGGATCGCTGCCACGGCGCGGAGCCAAGGGTCGGGACGACCCTGCTATTCGTGGAGGCTCTGCACTATTCTCAGTCCACAACATTACATGGCGAGCGCTGCCGGAGCGTTTCGGCAAATGGAACAGCGTTTGGAAACGCTTCGACCGGCTGAGCAAGGCGGGCGTGTTCGAAACGTTCTTTGATCATCTCGCTGCGCTCTCGTCGTCGGCGCACCTGGTGCAGATGTTCGACAGCTCCGTGGTGCGCGGTCATGTCTCGGCGGTAGGGGCAAAGGGCCTAGGCGATAAGATAGGTATTGCCCTGCGGAATCGGGTGGGATTCTAACTGCGATGACACACGAATTGCTTGCAGACGACGGTTGGGCCGAGACGATTGAGCTTCTCGGCGGCGAAGATTTGCTTACGCGGAGCGCCCGCGAGACGAAGGCGTTCCTGCGTCCGCAGGGCGTTCAATCGGCGCCCGATTTGTTGCGCCTGACGCGCGGCGGCTTCTCGACCAAAATCCATCTGAAGACACCTAACGCGTTCATTGGACAGCGACCCATTACTTGGCCCGCCGGCTCATGTTGGCGGGCTTTTTTGCGTCAGTCGGGAACAACCTCGCTCTGAGGCTGTTCGGTCACACCCGGCTCGTTCTTCAGCGATTCCTGCCGGTGACCAAGATGTCCTCTCCACTCGTCATGGTCGGCCCGCGCAGCCTCGGAAGCAGGCGCGGGCCTCATTCGCCGTCATTGCTGTGTTCTCGGTGCGCAACCGCTTCTTTGAATGAGCGTGCTGCTGCATCGCAAGCGACACGTGAGGAGCCGTTCACGGACAGGATGATTTCGGCTGCCTTCACGGTCAAACCGTGTTTTTCGGCGAACTCTGCGGCTGTGTATGCGAGTTTTGTTTTTTCGCTACTCCGCATTTCTGACTCCATAGATCTCTTGCGCCTCGTGCAAGCTCTGTCGGGCCTGTTGCAGTGATCGATGCAAGTTCGCCAGCAATTCGTCGGCGTCGGCCGTCGGACTGCCTTCGTGATCCAGTAAGCCGACGATAATATCCTGCTTGGAAACGATGCTCTCGTTGTGAACGAGTTGGCCCATAAAATACATGAGCCGGCTCTGTGCCGGTGTGGGCATGGGCCTTCTCCCTGGTCGGGCGAAAGCCTGATGATCGCTCCCAAGCGCCTCGTGCCTGTTTGTTTTTGATTTTTCGAGGCGACCGCAGCAGTGTGCGCTCGTTAGCAGGCCATGGCAACCGGCCAGGCAATTGCAGCATCCACGCTGCGCACGCCGCCCTGACCGCGCGTGCCGGCCCCTGGCGTCGCTCGGCCGCTACTTCAGTGTTTCCGGTTGACAATCGTGGTCGGCGCACCGCATTTTCGCATTGAGGGACAAACGTGGGGAACCCTGCATGAAGAAGCCTTATCAGAAGCCGGAACTAAAGAAGCGCGAGAAGCTCTCGGCCGTAACGGCTGTGTGCACGCCATCAACCTGCACCGATGAGTGAGAACCTTTAGGCCCAAGGCGCTTTGCCGAAATTCGCTAGAGAGGGACTGCAGTGAAGAAAGAATACAGCAAGCCAGTACTGACCAAACGTGGGCGTCTCAGCGCAGTGACGGCGCAATTGGCACCCAGTGTTGAACCCAGAGGAGCCTAGGCAAACCCCTGCAACAAAGCCAGTTGGCTTCGGCGGCGGGCTTTTCCGCTTCCAGGCGCCGAAACTTATCTTCGCGTGCCTGTCACAACGAGCCATGCGGTTCCCGTGCTCGGTCTCCGCACTTCAGGGTCGCTGAACCCTGCATCTCGCAAGGCAGCAATGACCTCATCCGGCTCGCGAGGTGTAAAAATTTCGGCCGGCATGTTCATCCTGTCCATATGCGCCTTCGGGAGGAAGCCAAGCACGACGCGACCGCCTGGTTTGACGCGAGCGAGCTCTGCGGATCCAGCTCTAAGGCTTTGCCAGAAGTACACTGTGTGGACGCTGAGAGCCTTGTCGAATGTGCTATCCGGCAAGGGCAAGTCCTCGACTAGCCCGATTCGGAACTCGGCTCGTCCGCCGCGCACTGCATCGGCGAACCGGCGGCAGGCAGCGTTCACGACATCTGCGAGCGGTCAACCCCGCAAACGAATGCTGCCTCACGGGAGAAGTTGCGGCAGTAAAACTGCGCCGCCGAAACCGACCTCCACGGCGCGATCTTCCGGGACCAGGTGCACTTGATCGAGAGCGTAGCCGTTGAGCCGGGCATTGCCCCGGTTCATTCCGGCCCGGACCAGCCAGCCGCCGGTTCGGTCGGCCAGGACAGTGGTTTCGCTATAAATCGTGGCGCCATCCGATCCCACCCATATTCGGGTCATCTAGCCACCATGCGCCTAGAAGCGGCCGCCCCGCAAACGCTGCTTCGATAGCGATGACCAGTTGGGTTGTGCTGCGCTCTTAGGCGTCGCATTCCAGCGGCTGGTGGTCCGGTTGCTCGTGCCACATCACCTGGCGGAAGTCGCGACGGTCTACCTTTTGCGCGCAAATGGGGCGCGCATAGAAATGCTCTTCCCAGTCAGGTCATGTGGCTTGCCGGGGATGGGCGCTCCGAGGTTGGCTATTCTGGCCGTGCCCGACCGAACCCGTCGTAGCGGCAAAACTTCTGCAAGGCGTGCCCGTTGTCCGATCGCCCGCTCGCATTTTTTGTACCATATATTCGCGGCTTCCATTAGCATCCCCTCATGGCAACTCTGCGGTACGGCGTAAGGCGGGAACCGGATGGGACGTGGACGGTGTTCGACGTGTTCACCGGGCTGCCGGCTATTGTAGCGGGCCACCCATCTGTCGACCTTCCCGACATGGAGTATGCCGAAGAGCTGGCGGCCATCCTGAATGCCAACGACCTGAAGCAGACGCTATCTCAAGGGAGGTTCCCCGGAGGGTTCGCCTGACTGAAGTGGCATTAGCCCCCGTTGTATGCCCATCCAGGATGGTTCGTCCGATCCGAGCAAGCATTTGTTATTGATCTACCGACTACGACGGTCTTAAATCGACTTGCCATTGCGTTTCGTAGGGAGGATGTGATGAGCAACGTGGTGTCAATTCGCAAGGCCACGCCTCGCGTGGAAGTGGTCGGAGCCAGTGGCGAATGGGTCGTCCGCATCATAGAGACCGACCAGGAAATTACACGCTCATTCGGCCTGGAATCGTTTGCGCTGTCCTTCGCTGAAGGCCAGCGGATACGGCTACATCTCGACAAGGTTGTGCGGCTTCAGGACCCTCCTGCGGCTAGGTAACCTCAGTACCTGGACGGTGTTGGACGATTCCATGGCTGGTGAGATGCTTGCGGTGTGACGTCTCTCGTCCGCCGGACGCAAGGGCGGCGGGCACCTTTTGAATTGACAAGGCGCGGGCTGATTGACAACCTTTGGCTGTAAATGCGCTTTGCCTCAAATTTCCACTGGAGGGACTGCATGAAGAAAGAATACAGCAAGCCAGTACTGACCAAACGTGGGCGTCTCAGCGCAGTGACGGCGCAATTGGCACCCAGTGTTGAACCGCGATCCACATCCTAAGCAAACCACGGCCCTGCAACAAAAGCCCGCTGGCTTCGGTCGGCGGGTTTTGTTCTGACGCGTGGTAGGAACCGGCGATGAGGCTGTTCCTCGTCGCACTCGTTGTTTTGTCTTTGATGGCCGTCGGCTTCTGGCTGGCGGCCCAGTTGTTCCTGCCTCACTGATCGAGCTCCAGCGGCTCATGATCTGGTTGCTCGTGCCACATGACCTGGCGGAAGTCGCGCTTGTCGACCTGCTGGCCGCAGATCGGGCATGGGTGAAATCGATCGTGCCCGTCCTGCGGTTGGTGTGGCTTGCCGGGCTTAGGCGGTCCAAGGTCGGCTATTCTGGTCATGCTCGAACGAACACGATTTCGCGGCAAAAGTTCCGTCAGTTGCTCTTCTCAGTTGGTGAAAGACATCGCACCAAAAGCGATAGTCATCTGGTCGACCGTCGAAATGAGCCTCCAAAGCGCACTGCGCCACGGCGGTCGCCGCTTCCAACCCGTAGAGATCGACCGCAGATTGAGCGGCCTGATCTCGGTACATGCGAGGCGAGGAGGAATTGCAGCGCACCTATTTCGTCTGGCAGGTCGGACTTCATCGAATCGGAATGGGTTTTTTACACATTCGTTTATCTATTCGTGGTTTCTAATACATATGGCATCCAACGCGTTCACCCGGATTTGGTTTGCTTTGAGCCGCCTAAGGCGCGCCACGA
>NZ_JAMYQD010000048.1:0-8634 GCF_040320665.1 Mesorhizobium sp. M0626
CCGGGGTTGTCGCCCCGCCCGGGTTTTCGCCTCCCCCTTTTGTGGGGGCGGCGCCCCCCCCCCCCCCCCCCCCCCGGTCGGCGCTGGGGGGGGGCCCCCCCACCGGCCTCTCAACAACCTCACCCCTTCTGCGCCGTGCCGTCCAGATACTGCGTCAGCGCGCAGACCAGATGATAGAAGATGCTGGCCGGCACGTCCGATGCCAAGGAGCGGCCGCGTTCGTCGATGCGGTCGATCCACAGGCCGAGCGGGGCCGGATCGATGTGCCAGCGGAACAGGCGGCCGACGCGCGCCTCGATTTCCGGCTTGAGGTCGGGACCACCCGAGCCATCCAGCGCAATCGCCGCCTTGATCGCTTCGGCCTGTGGCCAGCTCCGCGACACAAGGTCGAGCGGCAGGCCCTGTCTGGAGACCGCGCCGTAGGCAAGGCCGGTGGCGCGGTTGAGGCCGTTGGCGATGGCCGAGGCGTAGAGCTTGCGGGCAAAATTGCTCAACTCGCCCTGGCCGCTGCGGGCGACGAAATCGGTGAGCAGCGAGGCCCATTCGAAATGATGGCCGGGCTCGGTCCATGTGCCCTTCTCGCCGGCGGCCGGCTTCCACCCGGCGTCGAAATATTCGCCCAGCGTCCAGCTCTCGGCATCGAAGAAATGACTGCGGAAAAGGTCGATGATGCGCGCGGCGCGGCGCAGATAGGTGCGGTCGCCGGTCGCCTCATACCAGGCGAGGAAGGCCTCGAGCAGATGCATATGCGGGTTGGAGCGCCGCTCGCCCTCGCCATCGGATGTCTCGAGAAAGCCGGTCATGCGGCTGTCCTCGAGATGCGCGTCGAGGAACACGAAGGTCTCCTGGCCCAGCCGCAGCGCATCCGGATCGCCGCACATATGCGCATGCGCCAGCGCCAGCAGCACGCAGGAATGGTCGTAGGCATCCTCGGTTGGGTCGGCGACGGAGCCGTCGACATTGAGCGTGCGCACCCAGCCGCCCCGGTCCGTGCGGCCCTTGCCGGCCATGAAGGCGATGCCATGGGAGATCAGGCGATCGGCTGGACCGTCCCAGCCGCGGGCCTTGGCAACGGCGAAGGCGTAGACTTGCCTCGCCGTCGTGCGCATGCGCTTGGGCTTCAACAGCGCCTCGCCGTCGAAGCCGAGCGCCTCGTGGAAGCCGCCATGACGCTCATCGACGCCTGAAGTCGACCACAGCGGCAAGGTCTCCTCGAACAGCCAGTGATGCACGCGCCGCCGCCAGGCGCCGCTCTCGATGACGCGGTCATGCGCCGGGGTGAACCTGGTTTCCAGACGGCCCGATTTTTCCAGCTGCTCGACGATCTTCTTGACGTGCTGGCTGTGACTGACCGGGGCAACGAAGGTGGCGTCCGCCGTCGAGACGATGGCGACGTCCTTCATACCGATTGCCGACAAAAGCCGGCCGTCGCTTCTGATGTAGGAGTTTTCGCAATCGATGGCGACGACATCGCCGACGACGACATTGCCCTTGGCGTCGGCAGGGCCGACATCCAGCAGCGACTGCCAGGAGCCGAGGTCGTTCCAGCGGAAGCCGGCCGGCACCATGGCGATGTCCTTGGCCCGTTCCATGATGGCGTAGTCGATCGAGTTCGACGGGATGGCGGCATAGAGGTCGAGCGGCATATAAAGGCCGGACAGATCCGAAGTCGCTGCCTTGTAGGCCGCTTCGGTGGCCTGCCAGATGTCGGGCTGGAAGGCCGCAAATGCGTCGCGCATGGCGCCGGCGCGAAACAGGAAAATGCCGGTGTTCCAGTAGAAGGTGCCCGCACTGAGATAGCTCTGCGCGGTGGCGAGGTCGGGCTTTTCGACGAAGCGCGACACGTCGAAGACGCCGCCGCTTTCGGCTGCGACTTCGATATACCCATAGCCGGTCTCGGGCTGCGTCGGCTTGATGCCGAACACCACCAGACGGCCGGAAAGGGCTGCCAGGCTGCCAGCCTCGACGCTCTGCCAGAACTGCTTGGGCGTGGCGATTTCATGGTCTGACGGCACCACCAGCACCAGGCTGTCGCCGAACTCCGACAATGTGCGCAACGCGGCCAGCGCCACGGCGGCAGCCGTGTTGCGCCCGGTCGGCTCGAACAGCGGGCCACCGCCGGCGAGGTCGAGGCCGGCAAGGTCGGCATGGACACGCTCGGCATGGCGCTCGGCGGCGATCAGGAAGATCGGCGTCTCACCTTCCGGCCGCGCCGTCAGCCGGCGCAAGGTCTTGGCCAGCATCGAGCCGTCGCCGCAGAGATCGTGGAACTGTTTCGGGTTGTCCTGGCGCGACAGCGGCCACAGGCGCGAGCCGACACCGCCGCTCATGACAAAACTGACGATGCGCTCGCTCATGAAAGGTCCAATCAGAACGTCTGGTTGTAAGCGCCGACTTCGGGGCTGCGGCGCAGCACGGCGTCGACGGCCTCGAACATCTGCCGGCGGCGGTCGGACGATACCGGGCTTTCGACAACCACGACAAGCTCCGGCTTGTTCGACGACGCCCGTACCAGGCCCCAGGTGCCATCCTCGGCCACGACGCGCACGCCGTTGACGGTGATCAGCTCGGCGATCTTCTGGCCGGCAAAAGTCTTGCCGGCGCGCTGCATCGCCTGGAAGTCCGCCACCACCCGATCGGCCACGCCGTATTTCACGTCATCGGCGCAATGCGGCGACATGGTCGGCGTGCCGAAGGTCAGCGGCAGCGCGCGATAGAGATCGGCCATCGAACTTGTGGGGTTGCGGACGAGCATCTCACAAATGGCTATTGCCGTGATGAGACCGTCATCATAGCCGCGGCCGATCGGCGGATTGAAGAAGAAATGGCCCGACTTCTCGAAGCCGGCGACGGCGCCAAGCTCGGCGACGCGGCGCTTGATGTAGGAATGGCCGGTCTTCCAGTAATCTGTCTTCGCGCCGTTGGCGCGCAGGACGCTGTCGGTGTTGAACAGGCCGGTCGACTTGACATCGACGACGAAGGTCGAGCCGGGATATTGGGTTGATATGTCCCGCGCCAGCATGACGCCGACCTTGTCGGCAAAAATCTCGTTGCCCTCATTGTCGACCACGCCGCAACGGTCGCCGTCGCCATCGAAACCCAGGCCGACATGGGCACCTGTTTCCAGCACTTTGTCCCTGATGGCATGCAGCATCTGCATGTCTTCCGGGTTCGGGTTATAGCGCGGAAAACTGTGGTCGAGCTCGACATCGAGCGGGATCACCTCGCAGCCGATGCGCTCCAGCGCCTGTGGCGCGAAGGCGCCGGCAGTGCCGTTGCCGCAAGCCGCCACGACTTTCAGCTTTCGCGCGATGCGCTTGTCGCTCACCAGATCGTCGAGATAGGTCTCGCGAAAACCGGAGACGAATTCGTAGGAGCCGCCGCCGGCGAGATCGAAGTCGCTCGACAGCACGATGTGTTTCAGTGCGCTCATCTCCTCTGGTCCGAAGGTGAGCGGCCTCGCCGCACCCATCTTGACTCCGGTCCAGCCATTCTCGTTGTGCGATGCCGTGACCATGGCGACGGAATGCGCGTCGAGCGCGAACTGGGCGAAATAGGCCATGGGCGACAGCGCCAGGCCAATGTCTTTCACCTTTGCGCCCGCAGCCATCAGGCCGGAAACCAGCGCCAGCTTGATGGCAAGCGAATAGGAACGGAAATCATGCCCGGTGACGATGTCGGGACCCGCGCCAAGACGGCGGATCAAAGTGCCCAGGCCCATGCCCAACGCTTGGACGCCGATCAGGTTCAGGTCCGGCGGTTGCGTCGAACCGGCATGGCCAAACCACCAGCGCGCGTCGTATTCGCGAAAGCCGGACGCCTTGATCAGCGCTTCGGTTTCGAATTCGAAGCTGTTGGGCCGGGCGTCGCCTACGATTTTCAGGGGCAAGGCAGCAAAGCTCCAGATGGCGAAAACACGATCTATCGAGGCTGCGACTTAGCACACAAGGCTTTAAGCCGGGTTTATCCCGGGAGGGAAAGCCAAGCTTTGCGGCAATGCCCAACGAAAGCCAACGAAATGCGACAGAAGCGCTGCCATTGCCGCTTGCAGGAACGGTATGCGGCAGCTATAAGCCCGCGGTCTGGTCACGGAGTGTAGCGCAGCCTGGTAGCGCACCTCGTTCGGGACGAGGGGGTCGCAGGTTCAAATCCTGCCACTCCGACCAGAAAAAACAGACACTTAGGTGTTTGTTCTCCCGACCCACAAGACTTGATGCAAACCGGCCGCGTCGGCGTCGCTGTCAGCATGGTGTTTTGACGCGACAACCTTCCGCGCTACCTCGATAATAGGAATGCCGCCGAGACAGCGGCCGGAACGAGGTTTGCGGAAGATGAATTTGTTGATTTCAAGCCGGCTGTCAGCGCTGCTCGCTTTGTCCTTGGCGGCAGGCTGCTCATCGCTGGGCAGCGCGGTGAACCCGGCGAAATACGACAGCATGACATGCGCCGAGCTCAACAACGCGGTAGGCGATACCGCGCGCGACATCTCGCAAACCGCCATCACCCGCGGCAGGGTCACCAACACCAGCGTTCCCAACTGGCTGCTCGGCGGCACGCGCGTGAAGAGCGCAGTGGCCAAGCGTGAGACGGCCAGAATCGAACTGCTGAAGCAGCGGCAAGAGGCCATTGTCGCGACAAGGGCCAACAGATGCCCCAGGTCAGCGGGCTAGCGAACTGGCCCTACCTATCTGCTGAACGTCACGCCTTAAGCACTCAGCCTGAAGCGCGTGACATCGATCGCCGCAGCCATCAGCGTCTGGGTGTAGGCGGCCTGCGGGTTGCTGAAGATCTCTTCCGTCGGGCCTTCCTCGACGATCTTGCCCTGCCTCATGACGATGATGTAGTCGGCCATGGCGCGCACCACGGAGAGATCGTGGCTGATGAAGAGGTAGGACAGTTCGTGGTCGGCCTGCAGCTTGCGCAGCAATTCGACGATCTGCTTCTGCACCGAGCGGTCGAGCGCCGAAGTCGGCTCGTCCAGCACCACCAGTTTGGGCTTCAGGATCACGGCACGCGCGATGGCGATGCGCTGGCGCTGGCCGCCGGAGAATTCGTGCGGGTAGCGGTTGCGTGCGTTGGGGTCGAGGCCGACCTCGAGCAAGGCCTCGACGGCGCGCTGATCGCGTTGCTTGCCTGACAGGTTCGGCTCATGCACCAGAAGCCCTTCGGTGATGATCTGGCCGACGGTCATGCGCGGCGACAGCGAGCCGAACGGATCCTGGAAGACGAGTTGCATCTCACGTCGCAGCGGCCGCATCGCATGGCGGTCGGCGGTGGAGATGTCGCGGTCGCCGAAGCGGATGACACCGTCGCTGGGCAACAGGCGCAGAAGTGCGCGGCCGAGCGTCGATTTTCCCGAACCGGACTCGCCGACGATACCGATGGTCTGGTTGCGCTTCAGCCGGATCGAAATGTGATCGACGGCGCGTAGCAGCAGCGGTTCGCCGGCAAGGAAGCCGCCGCCGATCTTGAAGGTCACTTCGACATTGCGGCCCTCCAGCAGCACAGGAGCGCTGGGCGGCGGCGCCGCCTTGGTGCCGGTCGGTTCGGCGGCCAGCAGCATTTTGGTATAGGCATGCTGCGGGTTGGCGAAAAGTGCTTCCGCCTCGCCTTCCTCGACCACCTCGCCATAGCGCATGACATAGACGCGGTCGGCAAAGCGCCGGACGATGCCGAGATCGTGGGTGATAAAGACGATGGCCATGCCGAGCTTGCGCTGCAATTCGGCGAGCAGCACCAGGATCTGCGCCTGGATGGTGACGTCGAGCGCCGTCGTCGGCTCGTCGGCGATCAGGATGTCGGGGTCGTTGGCGAGCGCCATGGCAATCATGACGCGCTGGCGCTGGCCGCCCGACATTTCGTGCGGATAGGATTTCATCCGCCGCTCGGGATCGGGAATATGCACAAGCCGCAGCAGCTTGAGCGCCTCGTTCCGTGCCTCGGCTGCGTTCAGCCCGCGGTGCTTGCGGATTGGTTCGATCAGCTGGTTGCCGATCGAATAGAGCGGATCGAGCGAGGTCATCGGCTCCTGGAAGATCATGCTGATCTTGGCGCCGCGCACCTTGTTGAGGTCGGGCTTGCTCATGGTCAAAAGGTTGCGGCCGCGATAATCGACGTGCCCCGTCGCCTCGCCGTTGGACGCCAGCAGGCTCATCGCCGCCATCATGGTCTGGCTCTTGCCGGAGCCGGATTCGCCGACCACGGCTACGGTTTCCCCTGCCTTGACGTGGATGTTGATGCCCTTGACCGCTTCGACCGCGCCGTCGAGCGTGCGGAAGCGGACGCGAAGGTCCTTGACGCTGAGGATCGTTTCGGGCGTTTCCATCGCAACGGTCCCCATTTTATTTGGTCCCCATATTATCGGTCTCTCGGATCGAGCGCATCGCGCAGGCCGTCGCCGACGAAGTTCAGCGCAAACAGCGTCGACACGAGGAAGAAGGCGGGGAACAAAAGCAGCCAGTTGGCGGTGCCGATGTTCTTGGCGCCGACGGAGATGAGCACGCCCCAGCTGGTCATCGGTTCCTGCACGCCAAGGCCGAGGAAGGACAGAAAGCTTTCCAGGATGATGACCTGCGGCACCAGCAGCGTCATGTAGATCACCACTGGTCCGAGCAGATTGGGGATGACATGGCGCAGCAGGATGCCGCGCTGGCCGACGCCCATGGCTTCGGCCGCCTGGACATACTCCTGCCGCCGGATCGACAGCGCCTGGCCGCGCACGATGCGCGCCATGTCGAGCCACAGCACCGCTCCCACCGCCAGGAACATCAGCACGAAGTTGCGGCCGAAGAACACCACCAGCATGATGACAAAGAAAATGAAGGGCAAAGAATAGAGCACGTCGACGATGCGCATCATCACCTCGTCGATCTTGCCGCCGGAAAAGCCGGCCGCCGCCCCGTAGAGGACGCCGATGACCACCGCGACAATGCCGGCAAGCAGGCCGATGGCCAGCGAGATGCGCCCTGCCATCAGCGTTCGCGAGAGAAGATCGCGACCGGTGTTGTCGGTGCCGAACAGGAAGTACTGCTGTTTGACCGACGCAGTCATAGTCAATTCGAGCCCGTCGGCCGATTTGCTCTCTATCTTGGTATCGTCGAAGGCATCGGAGCGGTCAAGATAGCGGATGTTGCGGTCGTCGATCGGTTTGGTCGAGGTGACGGTGACGGTGACGCGACTGCCGTCCAGTTTCCACTCCTTGATGTCGACGCGCATGCGCTTGATGGCATCCTTGAGCGCCGTCTCGATCATGTCGGGCTTCGGATAGGCTGAAAAGCTTGGCGGCGTGCGCACATAGTCGGCATAGATGGTGGTGTACTGATGCGGCACGAACCAGGGGCCGAAGATGCTGATGACGCCAATGAAGGCCAGGTAATAGAGGCTGAACATGGCGGCGCGGTTGGCTTTGAGGCGCGCCCATGCGTCGCCCCAGAGCGAGCGGCCGACGACGGCCGGCGGAGCGGCGGCGGCTGTGATGTCAGTCATAGCGCACCCTCAGTCATAGCGTACCCTCGGGTCGACGACCGCGTACATGACGTCGACGATCAGGTTGAAGACGATGGTGAAGAGCGCGATCACCACCACGGTCCCCATCACCAGCGTGTAGTCGCGGTTGAGCGCGGCATCGACGAAATAGCGGCCGACACCGGGAATGGAGAAGATGGTCTCGACGATGACCGAACCGGTGAGCAGCGCCGCGGCTGCGGGGCCGGTGAAGGAAACGATCGGCAGGATGGCGCCGCGCAGCGCGTGCTTGACCACCACCGACCAGTCGGAGAGGCCGAGCGCACGCGCCGTTCGGATATGATGCGAACGCAAGCTCTCGATCATCGACCCGCGCATCAGGCGGGCAACGATGGCGATCTGCGGCAAGGCCAGCGTCAGCACCGGGCCGATCTTGTTGATTAATGCGCCATCACCCCAGCCGCCGATCGGCAACAGCTTCCAGGTCAATCCGAACACCAGCTGAATCACAGGAGCGATGACGAAGGTGGGGATAGTGCTGCCGGCGGTCGCCAGCGCAATCACCGTATAGTCGCCAAGCTTGTTCTGGTTGAGCGCGGCGATGGTGCCGAGCACCGAACCAAGCAGCAGCGCCAGGATCAGCGCCGAGGTGCCGAGCTGGACCGATATCGGCAGCCCCTTGGCAAACAGTTCGGTGACGGTGAAGTCAGGCAAATTGTAGCTCGGCCCGAAATTGCCGCGCAGAAGATTGCCGAGATAGTGGGCATATTGCAGCCAGAGCGGATCGTCGAGGCCGAACTGTGCTTCCAGATTGGCCCTGATCTCGGGACTGAGGCCCCGCTCCTGATTGAAGGGGCCGCCCGGTGCGACGCGTATCAGGAAGAACGCCATGGTCACGATGACGAACAGCGTCGGAATGGCGGTCAGAAGCCGCCGTAAGATGTATCGCAGCATCGGCGCCCCGCTTCGGCCAGAGCGACATACGTCCATGCGGACGCATTGCCACGCTCCGGCGCCAAATCTTCGCACCGGGCTTGCCGAAAATCGACCACGACTTTCGGACCGGTGCGATGACCGACCAGTCCGGCGCGGCGCCCCGGGGGGGGGGGGGGGCGGGCGGGGTTGCAATTGTGTCGAGGGCGGGGCGCTGGAGGCGGGGGGGGGGGGGAG
>NZ_JAMYQD010000049.1:0-6876 GCF_040320665.1 Mesorhizobium sp. M0626
GGCGGGCGCAGATTGTTCTCCCACCAACGCCCTATCACAGGCCCCCCGCCCCTCGCGCCCCCCCCCAGACCGCGGTGGGGCCCGCCCCACCTCTCCCCCGATCGACGGGGGAGAGGAAAGCGCGAGTTCGCCGACCTTGGTGCCTTCATCTCTCCCGGAGGCCGTGAAGTGACTATCTGCCGGAAATCCTGCAAAACTTTGCGCCTAATTGCGCGCCGCTCCCCAACATCGACAAGAAATTTCGCCGACATATCTGCATCTTGCGGTCGCCTGCCGGCCGTGACGCCGGATGGGTTGCGGCGCCCCATGAATTGGCGCTGTGCCGGGCGCGCGGATGTGCAAATATCACCGCAGCAAATGGGAGGACCATGGTCATGACCGATGCTGGGATGTTGCGGTTTCATGTGCCGGAGCCGGAAGTGCGGCCGGGCGGAACGCCCGACTTCTCCAACGTGCCTATCCCCAAGGCCGGCTCGGTGCCGCGCCCGGACATCGATGTCGATCCGCGCACCATCCGCGACATGGCGTTTTCGATCATCCGTGTGCTCAACCGCACCGGGGAGGCGGTCGGGCCGTGGGCCGGGCTGCTCACCGACGAGGAGCTGCTCGAGGGGTTGCGCCACATGATGACGCTGCGCAGCTTCGATGCCCGCATGCAGATGGCGCAGCGCCAGGGCAAGACATCGTTCTACATGCAGCATCTGGGCGAAGAGGCGGTGAGCTGCGCTTTCCGCAAGGCGCTGGCGCCGGGCGACATGAATTTCCCGACCTATCGGCAAGCCGGCCTGCTCATCGCCGACGGCTATCCGATGGTCACGATGATGAACCAGATCTATTCCAACGAGGCCGATCCGCTCAAAGGGCGGCAGCTGCCAATCATGTATTCGTCGAAGGAGCATGGCTTCTTCTCGATCTCCGGCAATCTGGCGACGCAATACATCCAGGCGGTCGGCTGGGCGATGGCTTCCGCTATCAGCAACGATTCGAAAATCGCGGCGGCGTGGATCGGCGACGGCTCGACGGCCGAATCCGATTTCCATTCCGCACTGGTGTTCGCCTCGACGTACAAGGCGCCGGTCATCCTCAACGTCGTCAACAACCAGTGGGCGATCTCGACGTTTCAAGGCATTGCGCGTGGCGGCTCCGGCACCTTTGCCGCGCGCGGCCTCGGCTTCGGCATTCCGGCGCTGCGCGTCGACGGCAATGATTATCTCGCCGTGCATGCCGTGGCCAAATGGGCGGCGGAGCGGGCACGGCAGAATCTCGGGCCGACGCTGATCGAATATGTCACCTACCGTGCCGGCGCGCATTCGAGCTCGGACGATCCGTCGGCCTATCGGCCGAAGACGGAATCCGACGCCTGGCCGCTCGGCGATCCGGTGATGCGGCTGAAGAACCATCTGATCCAACGCGGCGTCTGGTCGGACGAGCGTCACGCCCAGGCCGAAGCGGAAATCCTCGAGACGGTGATCGCGGCGCAGAAGGAAGCTGAAGGCCACGGCACGCTGCATGCCGGCGGCAAGCCGTCGACGCGCGAGATGTTCGAGGGCGTGTTTGCCGAGATGCCGCCGCATCTCAGGCGCCAGCGCCAGCAGGCGGGAGTCTGACCATGCCGAGACGGACCATGATCGAGGCGATCCGCGACGCCATGGACGTGTCGATGGCGCGCGACGAACGCGTCATCGTCTATGGCGAGGATGTCGGCTTCTTCGGGGGTGTCTTCCGCTGCACGGCAGGCCTGCAAGCGAAGTACGGCAAGAGCCGCTGCTTCGATGCGCCGATCAACGAATCCGGCATTGTCGGCTCCGCCATCGGCATGGCCGCCTATGGGCTGAAGCCATGCGTGGAAATTCAGTTTGCCGACTACATGTACCCGGCTTACGACCAGCTGACGCAGGAAGCAGCACGCCTGCGCTACCGCTCGAACGGCGATTTCACCTGCCCGATCGTTGTCCGCATGCCGACCGGCGGCGGCATTTTTGGCGGCCAGACGCACAGCCAGAGCCCGGAAGCGCTGTTCACCCATGTGTCGGGGCTGAAGACGGTGGTGCCGTCCAATCCTCATGATGCCAAGGGCCTGCTGATCGCGGCGATCGAGGATCCCGATCCGGTGATTTTTCTGGAGCCGAAGCGGCTCTATAACGGACCGTTCGATGGCCATCACGACCGACCGGTGACGCCATGGTCGAAGCATGAACTGGGCGAGGTCGCCGACGGCCATTACACGGTGCCGCTCGGCAAGGCGGCGATCCGCCGGGCGGGCTCGGCCGTCACCGTGCTCGCCTACGGCACCATGGTCTATGTCGCGCAGGCGGCCGTGGAAGAAACCGGCATCGATGCCGAGATCATCGATTTGCGGACCCTGCTGCCGCTCGATCTCGACGCGATAGTCGCTTCGGTGAAGAAGACCGGACGCTGCGTCGTCGTGCACGAGGCGACACTGACCTCCGGCTTCGGCGCCGAGCTGTCGGCGCTGGTGCAGGAAAATTGTTTCTACCATCTGGAAGCGCCGGTGGCGCGCGTCACCGGTTGGGACACGCCCTACCCGCATGCGCAGGAATGGGATTATTTCCCGGGGCCGGCCCGTGTCGGCCGCGCGCTTCTCGAAACCATGGGAGCCTAGGGATGGGCGAACACATCATCAAGCTGCCCGATGTCGGCGAAGGCGTTGCCGAGGCGGAGCTGGTGGAATGGCACGTCAAGGTCGGCGACCTCGTGCGCGAGGACGCTTTGCTCGCCGCCGTGATGACCGACAAGGCGACGGTGGAAATACCTTCGCCGGTCGATGGCGAGATCCTGTGGCTGGGCGCCGAGATCGGCGACACGGTGGCGATCGGCTCGCCCATCGTGCGGCTGAAAGTGGCGGGGGAGGGCAATGTCGCCGAAGGCTCGAAATCGTCAGAGGTCACGGCGGCACCGACCCCCACCCCTGCCGGGGCGAGCCACGGGTCTCGCCCGTCCTCCGGACCCCCACAAGAGGGAGGCGTTTCGGCCACGAAATCCGACGCCAAGTCGCCACCACCTGCACCAGCTGCCAAAAGCGCACGGGCAGCTGAGACTGAATCCCCCTCCCCCTTGTGGGGAGGGGCTAAGGGTGGGGGTGCTGCGCCGACATCTAAAGGTGCGGCACCCTCCGGCGCGCCGCGCCCGGAGGGCGAAAAGCCCCTGGCGTCGCCCGCCATCCGGCTCAGGGCGAAGGAGGCGGGGATCGATCTGCGCCAGGTGTCGGGTACCGGCCCTGCCGGCCGCATCAGCCACGAAGATATCGAGGCATTCCTGGCACGCGGACCGCAGGTGGCGAAGGCGTCGGGTCTGGCGCGCAATGACAGCGTCGAGGATTTCAAGGTCATCGGACTGCGGCGCAAGATCGCCGAAAAAATGTCGCTGGCGAAGTCACGCATCCCGCACATCACCTATGTCGAGGAGATCGACGTCACAGCACTTGAGGAGTTGCGCGCGGCGCTCAACAAGGAAAAGCGCAAGGGTGTGGAGAGGCCGAAGCTGACGCTGCTGCCGTTCCTGATGCGGGCGATGGTCAAGGCGATTGCCGACCAGCCCAACATCAACGCGCTGTTCGACGACGAGGCCGGCATCATCCATCAGCATGGCGGCGTCCATATCGGCATTGCCGCGCAGACGCCGTCGGGCCTGGTGGTGCCGGTGGTCAAGCACGCCGAGGCGCGCGACCTCTGGGATTGCGCGGCCGAGCTCAACCGCCTGGCCGAAGCGGCGAAGTCCGGCACGGCCAGCCGCGACGAGCTGTCGGGATCGACCATCACCATCACCTCGCTCGGCGCCATGGGCGGCGTGGCGACGACGCCGGTCATCAATCATCCTGAGGTGGCGATCGTCGGCGTCAACAAGATGATGGTGCGGCCGGTCTGGGACGGCACCCAGTTCATCCCGCGCAAGATGATGAACCTGTCATCGAGCTTCGATCACCGGGTGGTCGACGGCTGGGATGCGGCGGTGTTTGTGCAGCGGATCAAGGCGCTGATTGAGAAGCCAGCGCTGATATTTGTGGATTGAGGGGCGGAACGACCGAGATGACGGCGGGACAGCGCCCCCCTCTGCCTTACCAGGCATCTCCCCCACAAGGGGGGAGATTGGACGTCACGCAGGGTTTCGCCAATCTCCATCGTTGCAGGAATGAGCGAAGCGAAGAAGCTGCTGATCTCCCCCCTCGTGGGGGAGATGTCCGGCAGGACAGAGGGGGGCGCGAAGGATCGCGACGGAACATTCCCTCGCATCAAAGGGTCACGCCATGAAAGAAATCTCCTGCAAGCTGCTGGTCATCGGCGCCGGGCCCGGCGGCTACGTCTGCGCTATCCGTGCCGGCCAGCTCGGCATCGATACGGTGATCGTTGAAGCCGGCAAACCGGGCGGCACCTGTCTCAATGTCGGCTGCATCCCGTCCAAGGCGATGATCCATGCGGCGGAAGAGTTCGAGAAGGTCGCGCATATGGCCGGCGGCAACAGTCCGCTCGGCATTTCTGTGGCGGCTCCGGTGCTCGATCTCGGCAAGACGGTTGCGTGGAAGGACGGCATTGTTAGCCGGCTGACCGGGGGCGTTGCCGGGCTACTGAAGAAGGCCAAGGTCAAGACCGTCTATGGCTGGGCGACGTTCCGCGACGGCAAGACCGTCGCGGTCGAGACCGAGACCGGCACCCAGATCATCCGCGCCGAAACGGTTGTGATCGCCACCGGCTCGGCGACGGTGGAACTGCCGTTCCTGCCGTTCGGCGGCCCGGTGATTTCATCCACAGAAGCGCTGGCTCTCGGCGAGGTGCCGAAAAAGCTCGCCGTGGTCGGCGGCGGCTATATCGGGCTGGAACTCGGCATGGCGTTCGCCAAAATGGGCGCCGCGGTGACCGTGGTCGAGGCGCTGCCGCGCGTGCTGGCGCAGTATGATGCGGAACTGACCCGGCCGGTGGTGAAACGGCTGGCCCAGCTCGGCGTCGAGGTGATGCTTGGCGCCAAGGCCAAGGGGCTCAAGGGCGACGCGCTGCTGGTCGAGACCGCGGACGGCAAGAGCACCAAAATCGCGGCAGACAAGATCCTGGTCACGGTCGGCCGCAAGCCGGTGACGGAGGGCTGGGGCCTCGATCAGATCGATCTCGACATGGCCGGCAAGTTCATCAAGATCGACGACCAGTGGCGCACCTCGATGCGCGGCATCTATGCCATTGGCGACGTCACCGGCGAGCCGATGCTGGCGCACCGGGCCATGGCGCAAGGCGAAATGGTGGCCGAGATCGTCGCCGGCCACAAGCGCAGCTGGGACAAGCGCTCGATCCCGGCCGTCTGCTTCACCGATCCGGAGCTGGTGACGGCAGGGCTAACGCCGGAGGAGGCGAAGGCTTCAGGCGAAATCAAGATCGGCCAGTTCCCCTTCGCCGCCAACGGCCGGGCGATGACGAAACTCGGCGAGGACGGGTTTGTTCGTGTTGTCGCCCGCGCGGACAACCATCTGGTGCTGGGCATCCAGGCGGTCGGGCAAGGCGTGTCGGAAATGGCGGCGGCGTTCGGCCTGGCGCTGGAAATGGGCGCGCGGCTGGAGGATATCGCCGGGACCATCCATGCGCATCCGACGCAAGGCGAAGGCTTCCAGGAAGCGGCGCTGAAGGCGCTGGGCCACGCGCTGCATATTTGAAGTGCGCTTACCCTCCCCCTTGTGGGGAGGGTCGATCCGCGAAGCGGAGCGGGGGGGGGGTCCTCGCCGACCGTCAGCGCTCACCCCCACCCCGTCTCGCCATCTCCGCTTCGCTCCGATTGCGCGCCGACCCTCCCCACAAGGGGGAGGGTGGCCGTTCAGCCGTTGGTTGTCGCAGATCAGCGGAATGTACTAAGTGTCGGTCCATGGACACCGGCCTGAAGAAATACATCGCCATACGCTACAACATCGCCGCTGGCTTCAAGCCAAGCCAGTGGGACGGAAAGGGCCGCGCCAATCTCGACCCGGTCTGGCTGGTCGAGCGCCTGGCGTTGTTCGACACCTATTGCGCGTCGTCGCTCGAAGGCCAGTCGCTGAAGGATTTTACCGTCCTTCTGGCGTTCGATGCCGATACGCACGAGAACTATATTCGCACCGTGTGCAGCTGCGTGGCCGGTGTCGACGTCAGGCCGATCCTTGTCGAGGCGGGCGAGGATTACAATGATCGCTTCAATGCCTTCGTCCAGGCCGATACCGATGCCGACTATGTTTCGCTCACGCGGCTCGACAGCGACGACGCGCTGGCGCCGACCTTCATGGAGCGCGTCGAGCACTACGCGCGCCGGGAGATCGAAAAGCGTGTGGTGGACCTGCAGCCGCTCTACATTGCCTTTCCGGACGGCCAGAATTTCGACACGGCAAGCGGACGCTACACGCACCACGACTATGTCACGTCGGCGTTCGGCACGCTGGTCGAAAGGAGATCGCCGGCGATGAGCGGCGTCTACAGCGAGCACCACGCAAAAATGGCGACGCGCTTCAACACCGTCGTGGCGGCATCGAAGGGCGCGCAATGGTGCATCGTCATCCATGACAACAACGCCGCCAACGTGTTGAGGGGGAAGCCGGTCTCGGGGCCCTCCTTCACGGTGGGCCGACCGGGTGTCGAACCCAAGGTGCCAGCGCGAAGGCAAAGCGCGCCACGACAGGCGACGCAGCCCCGCATGGCGCCGCGGACCGCAGGCAACTTCATCCGGTTTCTGCTCGGACGACCGATGGCTCTGCGGAAGTAGCGGGCGCTTCACCCTCCCCCTTGTGGGGAGGGTCGATCGCGGAGCGGAGCGGGGTGGGGGTCCTCGCCGACCGTCAGCGCTCACCCCCACCCCGTCTCGCCATCTCCGCTTCGCTCCGATTGCGCGCCGACCCTCCCCACAAGGGGGAGG
>NZ_JAMYQD010000050.1:0-6333 GCF_040320665.1 Mesorhizobium sp. M0626
AAAGGCAGCGAGGCTCTCGTCCAGCCGCTTGTTGATGGCCGAGATCGACGAGGCCGAGAAGGCATGGCCGCACAGTTCTTCCGTGATCGCCTTCATCTTGCGGGTCGACACGCCCTGCACATACCTCCGCCAGCGTCGCCACCAATGCCCGCTGCGCCGCGAGGAGGGCAGGGCGCTGAACAGCCGCGCTTCGAAGGCGAGGCCGCGTTCGAGTCGCATCGAGCACCCTAGTGCGATGGCATCAGCAAAAATCAAGATCGCTCGGCTGCGCCTCTCGTTGCGTTTCATGATTGGAATCGCACTGGCCACGTGCAACTCACCATTAGCTCGCCGGCGGCGTTGGTCCAATTGATACGCACCGCATGATGGCCGAGGGCACGTCAGTGTGCGTGAAGCCCTTGAGAAGTGGCGCGAAGTCACGCCTTGGCATAGTCGGGTCGGACGGCATGGGCGCCAAATGTACGCGCGGGATCTCCTCGATGCGCTCCTCAATCTGATCGTTCAGCTCGGCCCTTGCGTAGCGCGGATGAAGGTCCGCTCGCAGTTGGATCACCATGCCAGAGACCGCGTACTGCCCCAGTCGAACACGATCGGGGTTCCACAGAGGAAGCCGCCCGAAACCCGATGCGGTGAATTGGGCGTCAACCGCTGTCCCAACCTGATCGCCGTAGTCGAGGGGAGTAGTCATATCTTTCTTGAGGAACTCGCCAAGCGTCAGCTTCGCAGCCAATTGAACTGCCTCGGCTGGCAAGCCCAGTCCCTCGCTGTCGCGCAAATCAAGGAGCATCGGCTCGCGCCCATGACTGCTCCAGCTGGAGAATTCCCCGATCATCTGGAACAGCGGGTTGATGTCGGGCAGCTTGTCGTCGTTGACGTCCGCCTTGTTGCGCTCGATCCGGACCCGCACGCGCGCGTAGCGCCAGGGTTCGTCCAGCACAACCACCCTCAGCACAAGCGATCCTGCGGCTTTGGATCGGCATCGAGATCCATGATTTCGGCGGCCAGCACCGCGCCAATCCCTTGCGGCCATTGATTCTCGAGCCGCTGCGCGGCATCCGATTTGCTGGGGCGTGAAGCCGGCCACGACAGTCGTGCTGTTACCCTTCTGCGATGCTCGCTTGCCGGAGTCCACGACCGGCGGCGCCGGGACCAGGAGCCCATCGTCGGCAGTCGTTGGGGCCAGCCAGTCGCGGAGCTGCTTCTCAAGGTTAGCACGCGAGATCTTGGCGGGCTTCGGGATCACGCCGCTTGGTTTGCGACCCGCAGACGCTGGTATGCGAACAGTCGCCGAGTTCACCCTCGACGGCGTATGTCTTTGGCGCGACGGCATCCTCGTCCACGAACGGGCTGTCGCCAATCTCGACCTCGATGCGGATGCGGTCATTGTGGAATGGGCCTTCGGAGCCCGAGGACTCCTCGTCACCCTCCAGCACGAAATAGTGCTCGGAGGCATAGCTCTCGAGATGCCACCAGCCGGGCGCGGCTAGCCCATTGCTGTCGGCTGGATCAGCCCTGTCAGGGTTGGATTGCGGCGCTTCGCTCTTAGCCCTGTGCCGCCCGAGCCGAAGGCCACCATCTTCTTATCATCGAGACGACCTTTCAGGAGGTCGGCCAGCTGATCGTTCAGGGGCCGCATGGGCGTTGTCAGATTCACCGGCAGCGGCGCGCGAGGCGGTCCGCTGTCGGCGCTGGGCTTCTGCTTCACTGGCGTCGCGGGCCGACGTCGCGAGGGCAGCAGGTAGAAGCGCCGGGTGTTCGGGGCGACCGGTTCGGTCCAGTTCGGGTTCCAATGCACGACATCGGCTTCGATCTGGCGGGCCGGGGCGCAGTTTCGCGCCGCCCGACCCAAGCACAACGCCAGGTCCGCCGCGTGTCCACAGCGGCCGCGGCGGGTCAAAAACGCTCCCATCGATCTCGAACTCGTCATCATATCGGGCGTCGTCGAGTATATCGACAACGTAACGCCCCGCCACAGCGTTGTGGAACAGAGGAAAGAGGAAACGGTCGACATCAAAGCGCGACGGGTCGCTAGCGGTCTCGCCTGGCGCGGGTGCGGGATGGATCTGCTTACGCAATTGCAAGGAGTAGAGCCGTTGGGTACAGGAATCGGGTTCGAAGATCGCCACTCCGAAGCCCTTGGTCGTGGCGAAGAGCCCCGGGGTATGATGAGCAGGCTCTTCAGCGTCATCGAAAGATGGCCGGCCAGCTCTGCCGAAAGGTCCTTGACGTGTTCGAACAGCGCGTCGGTACCCGAAGCTGGGTCGTCATTGTGCACATAGGTCACCAGCGCGGCCATGCGTGCGGCCACGTCGGGCAGGAGAGCCCGCACGGTGTTGCGCAGGCCAAAGGCGTCGGCGGGCGAGTCGGAGCGGCGAGCGCAGCGCGGGCGCGGCCCGGATCGCACGCAGCCAGTCGAGGCGTTCGCGCAGTGAGGTCTTCATGCTGGCCGAGACATATTTGCCCAGCTCTGTGGCCGCCCCGTCATGCAGATCGGCAAAGGTGTCGCCTTGCAGTTCCGGTTAGATGGCGACCTCGTTCTTGTCGACTGCAAGGCCAAATCCAGGCGTGGCCTGCGGCCGCATTGGGTCGGCAATGCCCGCCGGCACCACCGCATCGCTCGGGCGCTCCAGGCGAAGGCCGAGGCGCAGCACGTCGCTGCCGTCAGTGACAGGGCTTGCGGAGCCCAGTCCGCTCCATCCAGCCGGGCACGGTATCGTGATCGTCAGCCAGTCGTCTTTCACGCCAGAGGCGAAGACCTTGACGGCGGCTTGGAACTTGTCGAGCGGCTGGCGCAGCAAGTCCCGAAGGATCTTGAATTCATTAGGTGAATCAGACGCTTTTAGCGCGCGCTTGTGTGTTCCAACCTTTGCCACGTTTGCGGTGAGGGCGCCGCTCTGCGACGGCACGCCCCCGCGCGGGCATCGGCCTCATAGGCCCAGCGCTGCAACACCAGTTCGGCGCTGCCGCGGTCCACGGCCAGAATCAGGTCCGCCAGCGGCTCATAAATGGAGCGGAGCGCGGTTGGCCTTGCCTCGCCATTGTCAGCCGGCGCCAGAGCCTTCTTGAGGTATTGCCGCAAGAAACCAAGTTCGAAGTGCGCAGGCGAGAGATAGAACCGCCAGCCCATCAGCGGCAGTTCGCTGCCATGGTCGTCCCGCAGCGCAGCTGTGGCAGGGGTTTGGATATCGGTTGCAAGCGGCAACATCACCGTCGGGGCCGTCAACGGGTAGCGCTGCGTGTATTGATGTTGCAGGTATCCGTCGAGCGTCCAAGCCAATTGCGGGGTCAGGTAATTCATGAAGCGCAGCGTTTCGCTCGCCAGCCGCTCCGTCTCGGCGTCGCGCTCCTCGCCGCGGGCGTCCTGTGTGAAGAATGCGACAGGAAATAGCCAAAGAACCGCCCGCTCGGAGGAGGCGCTGCGACCAGCCAAGGCGCCGTGGCGGGCAGGTGGCCCGCGGAAGGCATCGGCACCGCCGCATCGGGATAGGTGAGGAAGGTCACGACACGTCCGGAACGGCTCAGTTTGGGCGCGCGGGCGATGACTTCGGGATCGTCGCTCGCCGGCGCAAGCTTCAGCTGGTTGAAGTCACTCAGCTGTGCGAGCACGGGCCGGTTTGCAGGTGCATTATACGGGGAGGGCGTGTAGGCGACTTCAAAGCGGTCGAGCACGCGATCGGTCGAGGCGCTCCATCGGCTGGTAAACGCGCCTTTCAAGATGCAGATCGGGGCTCGTTCCGCGCCACCGGTTTTGAGGGGCGCCAGTCCCCCCAGGATCCGATTGAAGAGCGGATCCGTCACGCTTGCCACCGGCAACACCAAATCGACGCTGGCGCCCTGGTCAAGGAGGTCCTTGCCCCCCGGCGTCGGCGCGAAGAGCCGCTTGAGGGCCCGGAGCCGGCCGGACGCTCGCAGCGTCGACGCATCCGGCGAGCCGACGAGATTGGCGTAGTTGGTCGATTCCCAGTCATCGGCGTCCGGGGCCTCGTAAACGTCGTTCAGGGTGCCGTAGCGCGAAGTGATGGGCAGCGGCGCCTGTGGCCCATTGCTAAAAAAGATCTAGATTCGAGCCCAACGGAACGGACTGACATAGCGCAAGGACCCAGGCGGGCGCGGTGGGTAGGGTTGGTTGTTATCAGTATGGGATTGTGCCTTTGCAGACCACGAAATTTCGAGAGGCCCGGCTGCCTTGGTACACTATCTATCCGGCTGTGTCGGAGTTCTCCGGGGCGGTCGGCGCCGAGGCTTATGAGGCATGGCTCAGGAACCTGCCGGCTGAGGATCCGGTGTCACTCTATCTGCACGTTCCGTTCTGCCGATCAGCCTGCTGGTATTGCGGCTTCCCAACCACCATCACCCGCCATGATGCGCCCATCCTCAACTATCTGGCGGCGCTGCGTGACGAGATCCGTCTGGTTTGTGAGCGAGTGCCGAAGACGCTGCCCGTGAGCGACATACATTTCGGCGGCGGAACGCCGTCTCTCATCGGACCAGCCGAGTTCCTCGCTCTGATGGAGTTCCTGCGATGCCGCTTCGCCATCTCGAAAACAGCTACGGTCGCCATCGAGATCGATCCACGCACGCTCACGCCCGAGATGGCGGAAGGCTTGGGAGCGGCCGGCGTGAACCGCGCGAGCCTGGGCGTACAGAGCTTCGATCCCATTGTTCAAAAAGCGATCAACCGAATCCAGAGCGAGGCCCAGACGTCGGCTGCCGTGGAAATGCTGCGCCGGCATGGAGTAAACCGGATCAACTTCGACCTCATCTACGGCCTGCCGCGTCAAACGGTGGAGTCGTGCGTCGAGACGGCGAGGGCGGCGGTCGCCATGCGCCCCGACCGGCTTGCCTTGTTCGGCTACTCGCATATCCCATCCCAAATAAAGAACCAGCGCCTCATCGAGGCGGAATTTCTTCCCCACAGCGCTGCCCGCGCTGAACAGCATGCGGCTGCCGCCGTGACGCTGGTTGCCGCCGGCTACCGAGAGATCGGGCTCGACCATTTCGCCTTGCCGCACGACGAGCTCGTGCTGGCACAGGAAACAGGTCGCCTGCGACGTAACTCGTTGGGCTACTCTGCCGATACCTGCAGAACCCTGATCGGTTTCGGCGCGTCGGCTATCGGCCGCTTTGGCCAGGGGTACGTTCAAAACGAAGTTACACGGGATTTCTACATCCGGCACATCGCAGCTGGCCGACTGGCGACATCGAAGGGCCATCGCCTCACAGACGACGACCGCCTGCGAGCCGCAATCATCGAGCGATTAATGTGCGATTTCGAGGCTGACGTGCCGGCAATCTGTGTCGCCCACGGATCTGATTTGATCCGTCTTCGCGGTTCAGATGAGCGTTTGGCGATGCTGGCCAAGGTCGGAATAGTGGACTTCGAAAACGGTTTTGTCCGCGTACGGCGGGAGCATCGCTTTGGGATTCGCGCTGTCGCTGCCGCATTCGATGCTTTTAGGGATGGCCTTCCGTATCCCGCAGGTGAGGGCAAGCACACAACACGGAAGCTAACACAGGGAGTATCTTTGCCGGAGAGAACGAGCTGCCATCGTGCGGTGCCCGTTAGTAGTGAAGCGCCCTAAAATGTCGACATAGGCGTTGGTGAACTGGACCGAACCACGAGAACAGCCTATCCAGTTTGTTGTCGGCAGTTAGTTCGAAAACAAGGGCTTCTAAGCGGTAAACACATGCTAATCCATTTGATTTACGGGCCGACCTGCAGCGGCAAGACAGACGTTTCAATTTAAATTGCACGAGAGGCCGGACGGCCGGTCATTGCGTTGGATCGTGTACAATGCTGTCCTCAAATCGCTACGGGCAGCGGGCGTGCCTCGGATCCCGAACTGCAATCTACCCAGCGGGTTTACTTGGATACGCCTCCTGACCGCGGGCACATCCACGCCGTGACTGCCCGTCGTAAGCTGATCATGCACGTGGGTGAGCTTAGATCTTAGCCTGGGCTCACTCGAAGCCGGCTCGATCTCCCTTCTTAATTCACATGGCGCGAGTCAGCATCGGGCTGGCTTTCAGTGGCATGTAAGGCGGTTGCGGCTCGGCAACTCCGATGCCTTTGTAGAGAGAGCAAAGCGGGTTGTGTGCGTCAAGTCCTGCAAAATGGGGCGGCCATATGCTGGTCATGCGGCTTGGCGCAGAGTGAGCTTCTTGTGCTCGCGCAGGTCGTCCATGTTGATGTATCGGTTGGCCTCCATCCAGTTTTCATTTGGTCTCGACGGCCAAGGCCCTGACCAGGCGCAGGCAGCTTTCGGTGTTGGGGAAGATGCGCACGACATAGGTGCGCCGGCGGATTTCCTCGTTGAGCCGCTCCAGCATGTT
>NZ_JAMYQD010000051.1:0-2719 GCF_040320665.1 Mesorhizobium sp. M0626
TGCCGCCGACTGATGAAAAACCGCTCACCGGCAGCGCAAGATCGTTCATGGTGGGTGTGGTCTCCGGGAAATTTCGGATCGGCTTAAGCAACCAAGTCCTACGTCATTTCAACGGGCTTGCGCCCACATCCACCAACCCCCATGAATTTGGTTAGGTTGATGCTGCGTGCCGCCGCCGTGAGGCCGCGCTCGCTAAGCAGCGCGTCGAGAACGACGAGAAGATTCAGATCGAGCCCTTTGAAACGCATGTCTTAGCTATCCATAGCGTGGATGAATTTGATTGAAACAAACGATTTTACCAATTTTCCGGAATGTCGCATGGACCTGGCAGGACCTCACGTGCGCCGATCACTGCCTCTATCGCGTGGCGAGTCCCTTGAGAAGAGCCCGAAATAGGAAATCTGTCGCGTGCGGTGGGGATTGTACTGGGAATGAGAGGCAGCGCTCCGATCATGTCGAACTCTCCGACGAATAGCGGACCGGTACAATAGTTGATCGCAGCTGGTCCGGAGCAATGAAACATCTCGATTACATATGAGGTGCCGAGTGAATACGCTGACAGCACCCACCGTCGCAGCGTTTAGCTGACGTTTGACGACGGTTCCTATCCATTTACACGCAGATTCTTGATGTGCTGGCGCAAAACCGGGAGGCCGGCGACTCTTCTTCGTCATCGGGCTGACGCCGAAGAAGCCGGAGCTCGTCCGGTTCCTATGGGCATTGGGCTTGGTCGGTCGCACAGGCTCTATGAGGAGCAATTTTGGCAACGCGACGCGACTCGGGTTTTGAACGACGCCGAAAACGCAAGCTAGAAAGGAACAAGATGGCAGATCAACTCGCCAACGAAATAATCGCAATGATCAAGAAGCGCGCCGCGTCGGAGGGCGGCATAGCGCCTGCCACGGGCGGCGAGATAACGGCCGCCACCGGACTGACTTCGCTCGGTATCGATTCACTGGGATTGGCGGACGTTCTCTGGGACCTGGAGCAGGCCTACGGCATCGAGATCGAGATGAATACGGCCGAGGCATGGTCGGATCTCCAGAATGTTGGGGACATGGTGGAAGCCGTGCGCAGCTTGCTCGCTACGGGGGTGTGAATGGACAGGCGCGTCGTGATTACTGGGATTGGCGGAATTTGCGGGCTTGGAACCAACGCCGCCGCCATTTGGACAGAGATGCGAGAAGGCCGCTCCGCCATCGGCCCAATCGTCAACTCCGAGTTCCATGAATTGAGGGTCAGGATCGGTGCCGAGATCAAGGCCCTGCCGGAGCATGACATCGACAGCAAGCAACTCATCTCCATGGACCGCTTCAGCCTGCTCGCTGTGCTTGCGGCGCGCGAAGCCATGCGTCAGGCCGGACTTTCCTCCAAAGAGGGAAATAGCTATCGCTTCGGTGCGACGGTGGGCGTTGGCGGCTGCGGGTGGGATGCGATCGAGCAAACCTACCGCGCCATCCTGCTGGGCGGTAAGCGTGCCGCTCTCTTGACTGTACCCAAGGCGATGCCGGGTGCCGCTGCCGGCCAGGTCAGCATGAGTCTCGGCCTGCGCGGGCCGGTCTTCGGCGTCACGTCCGCCTGTTCCTCGGCAAACCATGCGATTGCCTGCGCGGTGGACCAGATCAGGCTCGGCCGGGCCGACGTGATGCTTGCCGGCGGCAGCGAAGCGCCGCTCATATGGGGTGTGCTGAAGGCATGGGAAGCGATCCGCGTGCTTTCGCCCGATACTTGCCGGCCATTCTCGGCCGATCGCCAGGGCCTGTCGCTTGGTGAAGGAGCCGGCATGGCGGTGCTGGAAAGCTACGAGCATGCCCTGGCTCGGGGCGCCACCATCCTTGCCGAAATTGCGGGTGCCGGCCTTTCCGCCGATGCGTCCGGCATCGTCGCGCCGACTGTCGAGGGGCCGGAGGCAGCAATGCGGGCCTGCCTTGCCGATGCCAGGCTGGATGCCGAAGATGTCGACTATCTCAACGCGCACGGCACCGGCACCAAGGCCAACGACCAGATCGAGACGGCGGCGATCAAGCGCGTCTTCGGTCAGCACGCCTTCTCAATGTCCATTTCTTCTACCAAGTCCATGCACGCGCATTGCCTCGGCGCTTCCGGCGCGCTCGAGTTGATCGCCTGCGTGATGGCTATCCGCGAGAGCGTCGTGCCGCCGACTGCCAATTATCGTGAGCTGGACCCCGATTGCGATCTCGACGTCACGCCCAATGTGGCACGCGAGCGCAAGGTGCGCGTGGCACTGAGCAACTCCTTCGCCTTTGGCGGCACGAACGCGGTTCTGGCGTTCAGGCAGGTGTAGAAGCCATGAGAGATGCCTCCGGCAACATTATCTCTCGCATCCAGATGCTTGCCGGATAACTATTGTGAAGGGCGGGTCATTGACCGCCTCGGCGAATGCGGGAAGTGGCAGCGGAAGCTCGACGATCCGGGGGTATCGTCTTTGCGAAATTCTTAACTGTTGAACCGGCTTGGACGTACCGCCGCCCCGTAAAAGGTAAGCGAGGCCCTGCGGGCTCGGCTTGAGGGTCTGAAGCTGTACACGACAAATTTCTGGAAGCCGCAGGGTCGGCTCTGCGCCCGTTATGTCGCCTGAGTGCTGCCGGCCCGGCCGCGCCGCGGGCGCCGTCAACGAACTTCTTGAACCTGCGGACCTTGCCTGTCTTGGCCGACGCTTCGAAGCGCGCGGTCGTGCTGGCCTCCAGATCCGCGACAT
>NZ_JAMYQD010000052.1:0-1821 GCF_040320665.1 Mesorhizobium sp. M0626
CAAAATCTCCATGCCTTGCGATATCGCTGGCGCGAACCACCACGAAAGCGCAAGTTTCAGTCCATGCCAAAGCTATCTTAGCGCCTATGCCCTTGTGGGGAGGTCGGACCGCAGGTCCGGGTGGGGGTACTGGCGCCGACCTCTGCGTTTACGCTCCCCGCCACATCGGTATGATCGATGCAGCCAGCACCAGCGCCAGCACGATGTTGAGCGCGCGCCATTGCCATTCGGTCTCGAGCAGCCGTGCCAGCACCATGCCCGCCACGCACCAGATCGACAGCGAGACGGCTGCAGTGAGGCCGAAGGTCGAGCCGAGCAGCAGCGCGAGTTGTCCCGGCCCGTCGGCAAGGGCTGCGAACGAGGCCGCCGCCCCCAGTCCCATCGCCCAGCCCTTCGGGTTCATCCATTGAATGCCGGCGCCGCCGAAGAAGCTGTTGGGTTTTGCCATCGCCACATCGAGATTGGGCGGCCCGGCGCGGCCGATCTTGATTGCCAGCCAGAGGAGATAGAGCGAGCCGATGATTTTCATCGCCAGTTGCAGCGAAGGCATGGCCAGCAGCAGACCGGCGAGCCCGGCGGCGGCAGCAGCGGTCACGGTGGCGAGACCGGCGGCGCTGCCGACCAATAGGGGAACGGAACGGCGAAAACCGAACTGTGCACCTGAGGCAGTCGACAGGGTGGTGGCGATGCCGGGCGTGACGGTGGCCACGAAGGCAAACAGGATGAGCGGAAAGATGGGCTGCAACATGAGGCGTCCTTCATCAAAAGTCCAATGGTAGACTTCCGCATACTTCAGTAAATGCAATGTTTGCGATGGTTGGCATTAGCAGATATAATGCCAACCATGATCCGCAACCTCGACACAGCGCTGATCCGCACCTTCGTCACTGTCGCCGACAAGGCCAGCATGACGGCGGCGGCGAACGCGCTGCATCTGACGCAAGGCGCCGTAAGCCAGCAGATCAAGCGGCTGGAAGAAGCGCTCGGCTGCAGCCTGTTCGAGCGCGACCGGCGTGGCTTGCGGCTGACGCGGCCCGGCGAGCGGCTGTTCGGCAAGGGCAAACGGTTGCTTGGCCTCAATGACGAGATCTGGGCCGAGATGGCGGGCACCGAGGTCGCCGGCCAGGTGCGGCTCGGTGTGCCCTATGACCTTGTCGGCACTTTGCTGGCGCCGGTGCTGAAGGCCTATGCCGAGACCTATCCGCAGGTCGAGATTTCACTGCTCTGTGCGGCTTCGCCGGACCTTGCCGCGGCCCTCGCGGCCGGCACCATCGACCTTGCCGTCATCGAGGAACGGGTCGGCCCGTCGGCCGGTGAGTGCCTGGCCATTGACCGGCTGGTCTGGGTGGGGGCCAAGGGCGGCGTCGCCCGCGCCAAGCGGCCGCTGCCGGTGTCGATCGTCGCCGACACCTGCGCCTTCCGCCCGGTGGTGCTGTCGGCGCTGAACGAGCACGGGCTGGAATGGCGCACCGTGTTCGAGAACGGCAACATCGACGCCACGACCGCGACGGTGCGCTCCGACCTTGCCGTCACCGCCTGGCTGGCCTCCACCGTGCCCGCCGACCTCGACATCCTGCCTTTCGATGCCGGGCTGCCGCCGCTGCCGAATTTTTCCATCAATCTGCATTTGCCGAAGTACGGCACGGCGCCGGCAGCGCAGGAGTTCGCGCGGTATATCCGGGGTGGGTTGGCACGGCGGGCTGTGGCGGCTTGACAGAACTTGCATTGTCCAGCCGATAGATGGGTAACACTTTGAACCGGATACATAGGTGACACTTCTCTCCCCCTATGCGTCCGCCGCAGCGCCAAGCGGATTGGTTG
>NZ_JAMYQD010000053.1:0-1592 GCF_040320665.1 Mesorhizobium sp. M0626
ACTATGATAGGAACATCCGATTTTGTCGCCAGATTGCGGACGATCGCAAGTCCATCCTCCCGGCCTAGGTTAAGGTCAACAACCACGAGATCGACCGGCTCACGTGAAAGAACATAATCAAACTGCTTGCTATCGTGGACTGCGGTTACCTTCAGGGCATGCATCGGCGATGAGGCGCCGCATTGCGGCATCATCGTCAATGACAAGAACATGTTTCAACGGCACACCTCGTTTTGGGGTTGCGCCCCGATCAGGGTTGCATTACCTGAATCTGCAAGCAAAAGGCATGTATTAGTGATGACATTACTTGAAATTGAACAACTGGTTCTCAAAACCCTCAACGCTCTAGTTGCCGAAAAAGTAGAGGTGTCGATGACAACCAGAATGCGGGATCTCGGCCTCGACAGCCTCGACTATAACGAGCTTGCTACGGCGATCGAGAGCCGACTTGGCTGGTTTGTCGACGATTACAAGCTCTGGCAATACGAGTCCGTAAGGCATGTCGCCGACGCCGTCGCCAGTCAGGAGTTGCGCACCGCGGAACCACCAGCAGTGCGACAAGTGCTGGAGTAGTGCTGTAGGCACAGGTTACGGTGAGGGCAGCTTGGGCGGCGGTAGCTATTGCCATTGCTCCGCTGTGGTTTCTATTCGTGACTGGTGTGTTTGAGAACTGTTGGGTCAGCCCGGTCCATGTCCAGTGCCGATGCCCCCTTGGTGGCGTTGCCCGCAATTGCGATCGCTGCGCCCAGGGCACCAATGCTGACGGTCGTTGTCAGGCCACCCGTTGAATTGTTGTCAGAGGCAACAGTGCCCACCACACCATCCCAATTGGTGGTCGTATAGACCGACATGTAGTCACGGAACACGCTCTCACTATACGTGGTCACGATCGTTGCCGTCGTACCGGTTGGCACGAGGGCCGACCACACTGACAGATAGACCACACCAGAATTGAAGATGCTTTCCACCTGAGCGAGAAGGGTGGCAGCCACACCCCCAATCGTCATACTGTTGACGGTCACTGCACTTTCGGTGTCAGTGGTCTCAGTTGTCACGATGACACGACGATTAGCGTGTGGCGCGACAAGAAGCGGAATGCTGGTGTGGGTGTAAACGGTCGTGGCAGTCGAGTCTTCGTGAGTGCCATTGAAGAGCAGATCTATCGGGAACATTTTCTCCCAGACGCCCGAGCTGCGCACATAGACCTGTCGAGCCTTGGTCCAGAGGCTTGAGATTTTCACCCATACGGCGCTAGTCGCCCCCCAGACCCCGGAGGCTTTGACGTAAAGGGCCATTACGGCTGCACCCAGAAATCACCGTCCGCGCCGCCAGAAGGGGCAGCGGCCGAGATCGTGACGCTGCGATTTGCCATCGTGCCGACGCCGAGAAGCGCCTTGGTCTGGGCAATGGACTGCGGTCGACGATAATTGTCCCCGGTGCCGTCACTCGACACGCGACCGACGAAGCTCGTCACAGCGTCGGCACCTGTGGCGTAGGTGTTTAGTCCCAAGGTTTGATGGGTTGGATCGAGCCTGAATCGTTCGGGCTCTTTTGTCCAGATTTTGCAGATGTATTCAAAGGGCGTGAGGCCC
>NZ_JAMYQD010000054.1:0-1403 GCF_040320665.1 Mesorhizobium sp. M0626
TTTGCCGTCCAACACGAGATGAGCGGCGAGATCGCCAAGGCGCTTGGCATGCAACCTTCGGCAGCGGAAAGCGAGCGCATGGCGCGGCCGCCGACCGAAAACCTCGAAGCCTACGACTTCTATCTTCGTGCCGAGCAGACAGCACGGACCGGTCGGCGCGACGGCCTGCGGGAGGCGCTCACGCTCTACGACAAGGCCGAGCAGCTCGACCCCGCTTTTGCGGAAGCCTTCGCGGCGGATGCAAGCACGACGGTGTATATCTGGCGTGAATCGTTCAATGACATCATGCAGAGCGCACCTGCGCGCAAGCGCGCCTATGAGAAGGCGAGCCGAGCTTTGCAACTCGACCCTGACCTTTCGTCGCCCTATGCTATTCTTGGGATCATGCAGGTCGTGGATCGCCGCTACGAGGAAGCCATCGCTTCGGTCGAGCGAGCCGTCGCACTCGGCCCCGGCGATGCTGAGACGCAAATAGCCCTGGGATACGTGCAACTGTTCGCCGGCAGTCATGCTGAGGCTGCCGAAGCGGTCGAGACGGCGCTCAGGCTCGATCCCAACCTTTCACCTGTAAACCGGCAAATTGCCGGTCTGGTCTTTCTAATTCAAGGGAGCAACGACAGGGCGATCGAGGCCCTCGAACGCACCCGCGACGATGCGCCGTCAGTCGGAGATTACACGATCACGCTTGGTGCCGCCTACGCCCGCGCCGGCCGCCTGCAGGATGCCAGGGCGGCAGTGGCCGAGGGGCTAGGTGCCATGTCCACACCAGGTTTCGATTCATTGTCCGCATACCGACTCAACGGTGCCCAATATCGTAACCCGCAGGATTTGGCTCTCATCGTCGACGCGTTGCAGCAGGCGGGCTTGCCCGAATGGCCGTTCGGTTTCACCGGCGATGAGCACAACCGCTTGAAGGGCAAGGAGATCGCCTCGCTGGTGCTGGGCCATACTCTGCAGGGTCAGCTTGAGCCCGGTCTCCAACCAGCCTTCCTCCAGATCGGGAGCGACGGCAAGGCAGCCTTCCGCTCCACGACGCGGCTGGTCACCGAGACCGTCCGTGTCGATGGCGACTTATTGTGCGAGCTGAGCGAGAATATGTTCGGGCGCCCCGACTGTGGACCCGTCTATAAACGCGGCGACGATGGAGGCGGCGGCTATTCCTTCGTCAACTCAAGCAAGGTGTTTCACTTTACGGTTGTTCAGTAGAAGCACACGCGCGTCATAACGGACGCACACACTCGCGTCCGATGCGGGACTAGAATAGGCTGCGCGAAGCCGCTTGATCGACCAAGGAGGGCGCAGGCAGGTATGGAGCGAAGGCTTAGCGCGATCCTTGCTGCCGACGTGGTCGGCTACAGCACGCTCATGGGCGAGGATGAGGTCGGCACGCTCGAACGACTGAA
>NZ_JAMYQD010000055.1:0-1309 GCF_040320665.1 Mesorhizobium sp. M0626
GAGAAAGCGGCGCAAGCGCCGGCGTGGGCGCAAGGTTTTTGCGCGCGACGACAGCCCTCTCGCAACGGCCGCGGCGGTCGGTGCGCCGGCCTCCGTCGGCCCGGCCGCTCCAGCGCCCGTGCCTTTGCCCTCGGCCCCACAACCCCGACCGGAACAGCCCATGCATCGGCCGCCGATGCAGGAACTGCCGGTGTTTGCCGCGCTCGATCTCGGCACCAACAATTGCCGGCTGCTGGTCGCGGTGCCGCAACGCCATGGCCAGTTCCGCGTCGTCGACGCCTTCTCGCGCATCGTCAGGCTGGGCGAGGGGCTGACCGCCAATGGGCACCTTAGCCAGGCGGCGATGGACCGCGCCGTCGAGGCGCTGAAAATCTGCGGCGACAAATTGCGCAACCGCAAGATCAGGAAAGCCCGGCTGATCGCCACCGAGGCTTGCCGCACCGCCGATAATGGCGTCGAATTCCTGCAGCGCGTCGAACGAGAGGCGGGGTTGAAGTTGGAAATCATCGACCGCCAGACCGAGGCGCGGCTTGCTGTATCCGGCTGCGGCTCGCTGGTCGAGCGCGACACGCAAGGCGTGGTCCTGTTCGACATCGGCGGCGGCTCGTCCGAAATCGCGCTGATCGACCTCACCGGCCAGCGCTCGCCGCGGCTTGCCAACCACATCGTGTCGTGGACGTCGCTTCCGGTCGGCGTTGTCTCGCTGGCCGAGCGTTTTGGCGGCCGCACGGTGACGCGCGAGATCTTTGCCGCCATGGTCGACGACGTCGCGGTGCGGCTAAAATCCTTTGATGGTCGCGACCGGTTGAGCCACGTGCTGACCAGCCCGAAATTCCATCTGCTGGGCACATCCGGCACGGTGACGACGCTGGCCGGCGTCCATCTCGACCTCGAACGCTACGACCGGCGCCGCGTCGACGGGCTGTGGATGGACCGCGACAGCGTCGACCGCATGGTCGAAAAACTGGTCGGCTGGGATTTCCAGCAGCGCTGCGCCAACCCGTGCATCGGTACGGACCGCGCCGACCTGGTGCTGGCCGGCTGTGCTATCCTGGAAGCCATCCGTGCGGTGTGGCCGTCGGAGCGGCTGCGCGTCGCCGACCGGGGCTTACGCGAAGGGATTTTGAGCGAGCTGATGGCCGATGACGGCGTCTGGCGCAACAGTGGGCGGGGCCGAGCATGATCCGCATTGCTTTGGTGAACGGTCGACCCCCACACCGTCGTGCGTAGCTCGCCACCACAACCCCGCGCGACCGGGGTGGGGAAAGGCGCGAACATTTTGAGACCAGCCGCATTCCAAGACCGCCCG
>NZ_JAMYQD010000056.1:0-1195 GCF_040320665.1 Mesorhizobium sp. M0626
ATCGGGCTCGCCCGCTCGGCGGCCGATGCGACGGAGTATTTCCAGATCCCGACCGGACGTGTGGTCGAGATCGGCACGCAGGTGGCGATCTGAGGTTTCCGGCAGCCTTTGACGCCACGCACCGGTCATTGCGGGGCAAGCCCTGCGCTGGGAACATGGTAGCCCTACCGTCACGGCACTTGATATTGCATCGCAGCAAGCGTAGAGCACCGCGCGCTTATCGGAGTGTCGTCCATGGCCCTTACCAATGCTGGTATTGAGGCAGAACCCGTCGAACAATCGAGCCATCCCGAAATCGAACAGCACAGCACCAAAGTTCTGATGCTGGGCGCGCTCGGTGTGGTCTATGGCGACATCGGCACCAGCCCGATCTACGCCTTCCGGGAAGCGCTTGTTGCGTCCTCCGGCGGCGAAATCGCCGAGCGCGGCGATATTCTGGGCGTGCTGTCGCTGATCATCTGGTCGTTGACGATTATCGTCACCATCAAATACATCATGTTCGTGCTCAGAGCCGACAACCGAGGCGAGGGCGGCGTGCTGTCGCTGATGGCGCTGGCGCGCGGCAGTTTCCCGACCCGCTCGGCGATCATCCTGGCCATCGGTGTTGTCGGCGCGTCATTGTTCTTCGGTGACGCCGTCATCACGCCGGCAATCTCGGTGCTTTCGGCGGTTGAAGGCATGAATGTCGTTACCCCGACCTTCCAGCCCTACGTCGTGCCGCTGACGCTGGTCATCCTGGCGATCCTGTTTTCGGTGCAGCGCTTCGGGACCGGCGGTGTGGCGCTGATCTTTGGCCCGATCACGGCGGTCTGGTTCCTGGCTATCGGTCTTTCGGGCTTGAACCACATCATCGCCGATCCCGAAATCCTGTGGGCGGTCAGCCCGCACTACATCGTCGCCTTCCTGATCAATTCGCCCGATGTCGCCTTCGTCACCATCGGCGCCATCTTCCTCGCCGTCACCGGCGCCGAAGCGCTTTATGCCGATCTCGGCCATTTCGGCCGCAAGCCCATCGTGCTCGCCTGGCTGGCCATCGTGTTTCCCTGCCTACTGCTAAACTATGCCGGGCAGGGCGCTTTCGTGCTGGCGAAGAACGGTCACGTCGGCCATCCATTCTTCGAGATGAACGAAGGCTGGACGCTGATCCCGATGGTGGTATTGGCAACCGCGGCGACGGTTATCGCCAGCCAGGCGG
>NZ_JAMYQD010000057.1:0-1060 GCF_040320665.1 Mesorhizobium sp. M0626
GCCCGCGAGACGAAGGCGTTCCTGCGCCCGCGCGGCGTCAGGTCGGCGAGCGACCTGTTGCGCCTGACACTGGCTTACTGCCTTGGCAAGGTTGGCATGCGGGGCGTCGTGGCCTGGGCGGCGGCGAGCGGGATTGCCGACATTTCGGACGTGGCGTTGCTTGGCCGGCTGCGCAATGCAGGACCATGGCTGCAGCAGTTGATTGGGCACCTTTTGAAGCGCGAGGATGCAGGTTTGGCCAAAGGCCGGCTGATCCGCATCCTCGATGCGACAGCGGTTGCCAAGGCCGGTGCGTATGAGAAGAAGAACAATGGTCTTTGGCGCATGCACTGCGCCTTCGAGCTTGAGCGCGAGCAGTTCGACTTCATCGAGATCACCGATCAGAGCGAGGCCGAGCTGATCGACCGCGTGCCGGTGGTGCCGGGCGAGATCCGCATCGGTGACCGCGCCTATCTGCAGGCCGAGCGGATCGCCAAGGTGATGGCGCAAGGCGGTGATGTTGTTGTGCGCGCGTCGTGGAAAAACGCGCGATGGCTCGACGCCAACGGCAGGGCGTTCGATCTCATCGGCTTCCTGGAGAACTGCCGGGAGGAAGTCTGCGAAACGCCTGCCCGGCTGGCACTCAAGAAGGGCGAGCCTGTGAAGATGCGCCTGATCGCCTTGCGCAAATCCGAGGCCGCGGCACAAGAAGCGCGGCGCAAAATCAACAAGGAAGCCAGGGCCAAGGGCAACAAGGTTCAACCGCAGACGCTGATTGCGGCCGGCTTCGTCCTGCTTGTGACCTCGCTTGACCGGGAGGAGTTTCCCGCCGATACGGTCCTCAAGCTCTACCGCATGCGCTGGCGCATCGAGCTCGCCTTCAAGCGCCTGAAGAGCCTGATCGGGCTGCGCTCTCCTCCCGCCAAAGACCCAAGGATCGCAAGGCCTTGGATCCTTGCACACTTCCTCATCGCGCTTGTGACCGAACCCCTCTCGCAGGAGTTGGGTGTCTCTCCCCCTTGAGCGACGGGCGCCCGCTGCTGTGGCGCGCCACCCGCCAGATCGTCGCCTCTCTGATCGC
>NZ_JAMYQD010000058.1:0-1044 GCF_040320665.1 Mesorhizobium sp. M0626
TGTTTAGTCCCAAGGTTTGATGGGTTGGATCGAGCCTGAATCGTTCGGGCTCTTTTGTCCAGATTTTGCAGATGTATTCAAAGGGCGTGAGGCCCTTGAGGGTCTTCAGTCGACGGCCGAAATTATAGGCTAAGACGAAATCGGCGAGATGCTGGCGCAGTTGGTCATGGCTCTCGTAGTAGAAGCGTTTGACGGTCGCATCCTTGATCGTGCGGTTCATGCGTTCGACCTGGCCGTTGGTCCATGGGTGCCTTGGCTTTGTCGTTCGGTGGTCGATATCGGCCTTGGCGCAAGTATGTTCGAAGGCGTGCGCCCATATGATTTCTCCCGCCGCCATGGCTTCCTTGATCAGCGGAACGGCCGAGCCGCCGGCACCTGGGGTCGTGAACTGAATGCCGTTGTCGGTAAGCACTGTGTGGATCTTGTAAGGGACAGCATCAAGAAGATGGCGCAGGAAATCGGCGGAGACCGCTGTCGTTGCCTTCTCGTGCAGCTCGACGAAAGCGAACTTCGAGGTCCGATCTATGGCCACGAACATATGCAGCTTGCCCTGCTCGGTTCGGACCTCGGCGACGTCGATATGGAAGTAGCCGATTGGATAGGCCTTGAACTTCTTCCTTGCCGGCTTGTCGCCCTCGACATCCGGCAACCTGCCTATCCCGTGACGCTGCAGGCAGCGATGCAAGGATGACCGCGACAGATGCGGGATCGTCGGTTGGAGAGCATAGAGGCAATCGTCCAGTGGCAGCAGCGTATAACGCCGAAAGGCGACGATGACCGCCTCTTCCTCAGTCGATAGCACTGTCGACTTCGGATCTCTGGGGCCAGTCGGAAGATCGGCGGCCGACGTCCGGTTCCTCCACTTCCTAACCGTCTTCTGATTGATGCCGTAGCGCTTCGCCAGCGCCCTCAGGCTCTCTTGACTATGCTGTATCGCTCGACGGATCGCCTCTGTCGTCGTGGCGCTCCCATGAAGAACCTGGCCCATAGCGCATCCTTTGATTCGGACGAAAAGTATGCGCCATCAAAGTCTGGGATCAAACA
>NZ_JAMYQD010000059.1:0-1021 GCF_040320665.1 Mesorhizobium sp. M0626
CACCCACACGCCGCTCGCTCGCTACAGCGCTACTAACGGCGCGCTCGTGAGCGGCTTCGCTACCGCCGAGCTACACCACCTGATGGGACACGACCGCCCGTTCACGGCAGGTCGCGCATAACATAGTATATCTCGGAAGTTAACTAAGCCTAAACATTCAACTGCAGCGTCATACCTGATTATATCAATCAGCCTTACAAGTGGTTGCAATTCTTTGGAGGTGCCTGTCTCTTGCCGGGAAATGCCGGAGGGATTTCAGCAATGACCACCAATATCGATTTGGACAGTTTTTCGGGTTTGGCCGACGAGCATTCCGGGCCGAATGAACACAGCAGCCAGGCAACGCCGGTAGAGATCCAGGTTGCGCAAGCAACTTCGACGCAGCCGCCCGCGCCGCCAGCGTCCGAACCGGTGCCGGTCGACGTCGGAAGCGGCGCGCCCGTTCAACCGGCGGCTCCCGCGGCGGCGAACGCAGCGGCGGCGCCCCATGAATATGTGGCCGACGCCAGCAACATGGTCAGGCTTCCGTCCAGCGTTTCCATCGACAACATCAAGGTCGACGGCCACAACCTTTTGCTCGAACAGGCCGACGGCTCGGTGATCGCGATCAAGGATGGCGCCCTGAACGTGCCGACCTTCATCATCGGCGACGTCGAGGTGCCGCGCGTTGCCTTGCTGGCCGCCCTTGAAGCAAGCCACGTCGATGTCGCCTTCGGCGCCGACGGTTCCATGTCGGCTGGTCCGGGAGGTGCCCCGGGCAGTGCTGGTGGGGACTTTACGGTTCCCCCAGGCGGTATCGGTGACGGATTCGACCTTTCGGCCTTGCTCCCCCCGACGGACCTGCAGTTTGGGCAGTTGGAGCCACGCGAGTTGACCATCGGCGTCTTGGGAAAGGACTCCACGCCATCGATTGGGCTCATAGGAGAGACCACCGTCTATGAGGCCGGCCTTCCGGCACGCGGCGGCGAGTCCGCGGGCTCGAACGCTGCCGCCAACTCGGAGACCACCTCGGGCACCATCG
>NZ_JAMYQD010000060.1:0-752 GCF_040320665.1 Mesorhizobium sp. M0626
ACGGTGATGGATGCGTCGAGCCGCTATCTTCTGGCGCTCGAAGCGACGGGGTCGACGGCCGATAGCGAAGCCTGGCCGGTGTTCGAACGGCTGTTTGAAGAGCATGGCCTGCCGGATCGCTTCAGAAGCGACAATGGCCCGCCCTTCGCATCGGCCGGCGTCACCGGGCTGACGCCGCTTGTCGTGCGCTTCATCAAGCTCGGCATCACCCTGGAGCGGATCGCACCCGGCAGGCCACAGCAGAACGGACGTCACGAGCGCTTTCACCTGACCATGCTGCCGATGGCCGAGGCACCGGAAGCCGACCGAACGGCACAGGGCCAGGCCTTCGAGACCTTCCGCCACAGCTACAATGAGGAACGTCCCCATGAGGCGCTGGGCATGGATACGCCCGCCCAGCACTACCGGTCCTCACAGCGCGCCATGCCCAGGACACCACCCGAGCCCGTCTATCCGGCCGAGGCCTCGGTCCGCCGCGTGCGCCACAATGGCGAGATCCGATGGAATGGCGGCTTCATATATGTCTCGCAAGCGCTGGCGGGCGAACCGGTCGCTGCGTTGGAGACCGAAGACGGACAATGGACACTCTCATTCCATGCCCACCCGCTCGGCATCATCGACACACGGCACATGAAGCTTGTCCGCCGCAGCGCCGCGCCAACCAATCCGCTTGGCGCTGCGGCGGACGCATAGGGGGAGAGAAGTGTCACCTATGTATCCGGTTCAAAGTGTTACCCATCTATCGGCTGGAC
>NZ_JAMYQD010000061.1:0-746 GCF_040320665.1 Mesorhizobium sp. M0626
ATGGCTATCGCCGCGGAGCAGGATTCGAATGTTCGGCCAGTTGATCCGGATCGCCCGCACCAGACGGCGCAGGTGGGGGCGGATCTCAGCACCACTCGGCCGCTTGGCCGGTCGCAGGATCGCGCTGACGAACCGTCCCGCACCATCGAACACGACGATCGGCTGGAAGCCGTACTCGTCATGGTGCATTGAACAGGCGAAGCTGTTGGCCTCCGTGCACAGCGTCGAAGGTGTCGTCAATGTCGAGTACGATCCGCTTCGGCACTTGCCGGAACGAGGCGCAATAGAGATCGACCATCGCCCGTCCCATCGCGACCAGCTCCCGCACCCCGGGTAGGTTCTCCAGCCGGCACAGCGTCGATTGCGACGCCAGATCCCGACCCGACGGCAGCGCATCCTGGGCCGTCTTGAAGACCGGATCGCGGCGCAGCCGGTTGGCGTCGTTGCCGTCCTCGTAGCCGGCGGCGATCATCTTCATGCGAAAGCCGATCATGTCCGCCAGGCTGTGGACGACCTGGTCCGGGCAGCGCGGATCGTCGATGCAACGCGCCAGACGCTCGGCCACCCGCAACCGCTTTTCCACCTCGGCCTAGGCCAGAACGCCGCTGTTGGACGACAGCATGCCGCCGTCGAAACCGGCGACGACGGACTTGCCGCCGACTGATGAAAAACCGCTCACCGGCAGCGCAAGATCGTTCATGGTGGGTGTGGTCTCCGGGAAATTTCGGATCGGCTTAAGCAACCAA
>NZ_JAMYQD010000062.1:0-713 GCF_040320665.1 Mesorhizobium sp. M0626
CTGGCCAAGGTCCTGCTGGGGCTGGAGACGGCAAGTGCCGGCACAGTGACGCTGGGCAACAAGGAGATCCAGTCGACCGGCATCGAGAAGCGCAGCGTCGAAACGGTGTCGTCGATCCAGATGGTGTTCCAGAACCCGTTCGATACACTCAATCCCAGCCACTCCGTCGGTTCGCAGATCATCCGCACGCTGGAAAAATTCAAAGTCGGCAACAATGTCGCCGAGCGGCGCAAGCGCATGCTGGAGCTGCTCGACCTGGTGAAGCTGCCGCGGGCCTTCGAGACGCGCAAGCCGCGTCAGCTCTCAGGCGGCCAGAAGCAGCGCATCGGCGTGGCGCGTGCCTTTGCCGGCGATGCCAAGGTGGTGGTGGCCGACGAGCCGGTGTCGGCACTCGACGTCTCGGTGCAGGCGGCGGTGACCGAGCTGCTGATGGACATCCAGCGCAAGAACAAGACGACGATGCTGTTCATCAGCCACGATCTGTCCGTGGTGCGCTACATCGCCGACTGGGTCGTCGTCATGTATCTCGGCTACATCGTCGAGCAGGGTACGACCGACCAGATCTTCGCGCCGCCCTACCACCCCTACACCGAGGCGCTTCTGTCGGCGATCCCGATCGCCGACACCAGCGTGGTCAAACGGCACATCGTGCTCGAAGGCGATATCCCGTCGGCGATGAACCCGCCGAGCGGCTGCCCGTTCCAGACGCGCTG
>NZ_JAMYQD010000063.1:0-674 GCF_040320665.1 Mesorhizobium sp. M0626
ACGACCGTGCCACGGCCCGAGATCGAGAACACGTCTTCGATCGGCATCAGGAACGGCTTGTCCAGCGGACGAACCGGCGTCGGGATGTAAGCATCGACCGCAGCCATCAGCTCGCGGATCGCGTCTTCGCCGATGGTCTTGTTGGAATCTTCCAGAGCAGCCAGCGCCGAACCCTTGACGATCGGAATGTCGTCGCCGGGGAACTCGTTCTTCGACAGAAGCTCGCGAACCTCGAGCTCGACCAGTTCGAGCAGCTCGGCATCGTCGACCTGGTCGACCTTGTTCAGGAACACCACGATCGACGGCACGCCGACCTGACGGGCAAGCAGGATGTGCTCGCGGGTCTGCGGCATCGGGCCGTCGGCGGCCGACACGACCAGGATCGCGCCGTCCATCTGCGCAGCACCCGTGATCATGTTCTTCACATAGTCGGCGTGGCCGGGGCAGTCGACATGAGCGTAGTGGCGCGCTGCCGTCTCGTATTCGACGTGCGCCGTCGAAATGGTGATGCCGCGGGCCTTCTCTTCGGGCGCCGCATCGATCTGGTCGTAGCGCTTGTACTCGCCAAAATACTTCGTGATCGCCGCCGTCAGCGACGTCTTGCCATGATCGACGTGGCCAATCGTGCCAATGTTCACATGAGGCTTGTTACGCTCGAATTTACCTTTTGCCAT
>NZ_JAMYQD010000064.1:0-567 GCF_040320665.1 Mesorhizobium sp. M0626
ACTGCTGCTGGATCCCGCAGCATCGGGAAAGGTCACGGCCGCGCCACACCGGCCGAGCTCGCGCGTCATCATCCTGGCAGGCGCCGCCGCCTTGGCGATCGCCGCGATTGCCGGCATTTTCGCATGGCAGAAGTTCTCAGTGCCATCGCGGCCATCGGTTGCCGTGCTGCCGTTTGCAAACCTCGGCGGCGATCCAGGCCAGGACTATTTCGCTGACGGCATCACCGAGGATCTGATCACCGACCTCACCAAGCTGTCCGGTCTGGACGTCATCGCGCGCAACTCGGTGTTCGCCTACAAGAACAAGCCTGCAGCGCTGGCGGACGTCGCGCGCGACCTTGGCGTCCGCTTCGTTGTCGAGGGGAGCGTCCGCCGCACCGGCGAGCAGATCCGCCTCAATGCCCAGCTCATCGATACGGCAACGGGCGACAATCTGTGGGCCAACCGGTTCGACCGTGGCATGGCCGGCGTGTTTGCCGTCCAACACGAGATGAGCGGCGAGATCGCCAAGGCGCTTGGCATGCAACCTTCGGCAGCGGAAAGCGAGCGCATGGCGCGGCCGCCGAC
>NZ_JAMYQD010000065.1:0-530 GCF_040320665.1 Mesorhizobium sp. M0626
CTGCGCTTCTCGATGCCGGTCGACTGGATCTCCTTGTTGCCCAGCGTCACTGTGCCGGCACTTGCCGTCTCCAGCCCCAGCAGGACCTTGGCCAGCGTCGACTTTCCGCAGCCGGACTCGCCGACGATGGCGACGGTCTCGGATTCGCGCGCCATGAACGAGATCGTCTCATTGGCCTTGACCACGCGGCCTTCGCTGGAGCCGAACACTTCGCTGCCGCCGACCTTGTAGTATTTTCTCAAATCCTCGATCTTGAGCACCGGCGCGCCGGGCACGACCTTCTCATTGACCTTCTTGGCGCCGGGCGGCAGCGCTTCCCAGTCGATCTCGTTGAAGCGCACGCAGCGCGAGAAATGCCCTTCGTGACCGGCGACCTCGATCATCGGGATTTCGGCGGCATTGCAGACGCCCTCAACGAAATGGTGGCAGCGCGGCCCGAAATTGCAGCCCTTGGGCCGCTCATGCGGCAGCGGCAACTGGCCGGGGATAGAGATCAGCGGCCGCGAATTCTTGTCGGCGCCCGGCAGCGG
>NZ_JAMYQD010000066.1:0-527 GCF_040320665.1 Mesorhizobium sp. M0626
CCGAAATTGCAGCCCTTGGGCCGCTCATGCGGCAGCGGCAACTGGCCGGGGATAGAGATCAGCGGCCGCGAATTCTTGTCGGCGCCCGGCAGCGGAATCGAGCGGAACAGCCCTTGCGTATAGGGATGGCGCATCCGGTCGAACACGTCCTTGATCTTGCCGGTCTCGACCGCTTCGCCCGAATACATCACCGTGATGCGGTCGCAGGTCTCGAGGATGAGGCCCAGATTGTGCGACACGAAGATCATCGACGTGCCGAACTTCTCGCCCAGCCCCTTGACCAGTTCGACGATGCCGGCCTCCACCGTCACGTCGAGCGCCGTCGTCGGTTCGTCGAGCAGAAGCAGCGCCGGCTTCGACAGCAGCGCCATGGCAATGACGATGCGCTGCTGCTGGCCGCCGGACAGCTGGTGCGGATAGGAACGCATCATGCGTTCGGGATCGGGCAATCTCACCGAGCGCACCATTTCGAGCGCCCTTTTGTAAGCCTCTTCCTTCGACACCTTGTCGTGGATCAGCGGCACTTC